>NZ_JBSHBN010000175.1:17955-19342 GCF_053612025.1 Kitasatospora sp. NPDC054768 | reverse complement strand
AGGCCGTCGCGCCAGGCGGTGAGGAAGTTGCGGGACCAGTGGGCGGTGGGGACGACGTCGACGAGGTAGCGGTCGGAGCCGGGTACGGACTCATCCGGTCGTCCGGGGGCGGACGGTTTCCGGCGGTGCCCCGGCGGCGCGGGCCGGCGCGGGCCGTTCCGGGAGGTTGCGCCGGCCGCGGACCGTCAGGGTGATCAGGCCGCCGCGCGGTAGTGCAGGGCCTGCGCGTTGAGCAGCGGCACCGGACCCGGACGGTCGCCCAGCAGGCCGGCGGCGGCCATCCCGAGGCCGCCGACGATTCCGCCGATGCTCCGGACGCTGCGCGGCGGGATCCGGCGGATCAGATGCGGATGGCGGTGACGACGTGGTAGTCGACGAGGCCGTCGCGCCAGGCGGTGAGGAAGTTGCGGGACCAGTGGGCGGTGGGGACGACGTCGACGAGGTAGCGGTCGAAGCCGGGCCAGACCTCGGCGCCGATGGACTCCGTGGTGATGTCGGTGAAGCCGAAGCGGGTGAGGGCGGCGGTGAAGTCGTCGAGGGGGTGGGCGACGTCGAGGCCGTCGGCGAAGCTGGCGAGGAGGATCTTGAGGCGCTCGGCGATGTCGGCGCCCGGGGCGGTGAAGAAGGTGGTCACGACGAGCCGGCCGCCGGGGCGCAGCACGCGGGCCGACTCACGGGCGAAGCCGGTCAGCTCACGGAAGTGCTGGGCCGCCTCGACGGAGAAGACGCCGTCCAGATAGCCGTCGGAGAAGGGGAGTTCGTCCGCCGATCCTAGGGTGTACGCCAGCCGATCGGGGTACGTCGCCAGGGCTCTCGCGTTGACGGCACGAGCCCGCTCGATCTGGTCCGGGTGGATGTCCACCCCCGTCACCCCCGCGAAGCGGAACTCCCGCAGTGCCAGCGCCGAGCCCAGCCCGCGCCCGCAGCCCACCTCCGCCAGCCGCAGCCGTTCGCGCGGCTCGGGGAACTCCCGCAACGCCCGCCGGTAGAGCTGCTCCTGGCTGCGTACCCGGTCCTCGGTGGTCGGGGCGGCGAGGTCGATCCCTTGCCAGTAACCGAAATTGATGAAGCCTCCGGCGAAACTGGCGACTTTGGCCAGATCATCGGTGCCGTAGGTCTTGCGCACGGTCGGGGGGATGCGGTTGTGATCCATGGGCCGCTGGGTCTCCTGCTCGGTGGGCGCCCGGCCGTCGGGCGCGCCGAGGTACGTACCCAAACCTGTGGTGGTCCGAACACGGTACGTGATGGGTGAGGGCCCCGGGGACAGTGGGGGCGTGGGGGTGGTACCGGGGGGGGGGGGGGCCACCACCCCCCCCGGGGCGGGGGCCCGGGGGGGGGGGCCCCGGCGGCCATAACGCGGAACGAACACCGGGTGAGCCCCAAGGTG
>NZ_JBSHBN010000175.1:0-17945 GCF_053612025.1 Kitasatospora sp. NPDC054768 | reverse complement strand
CCACCACCGGGCGCCCCCCCCTCCCCTGCCGGGGGGGGCGGGGGCCGCCGGTCCGGGGGGGGGGCGGCTCGCGGCCCCGGGCCGCGCCCCCCCCCCCCCGCGACCGGGGGCGGTCACCGGGTGAGGTCGGCCGGTGCGTCGATCCGGGTCAGCTTCCGCGGGTTGCGCACGATGTAGACCCGGGTGATCCGGCCGTCCTCCACCGCGAGGCTCACCACCGAGGGCTCGCCGCCCATGTCGATCCGCCCGGCCGGCGCGCCGTTGAGCCACACCGTGGTGGTCTCGAAGGCGACCGGCAGCCGCCCGGTGCGCGCGAGCAGCGCCGCCACCGCCCCGGCCCCGTGCACCGGGGCCGTCACGGCCGCCGCGGTCCCGCCGCCGTCGGCGATCAGGACGACGTCCGGCGCCAGCACCTCCATCAGGTCCTGCAGCCGCCCGGTGCGCAGGGTCGCCAGGAACCGTTCCACCACCCGCTGCTGCTCGTCGCGGCTCACCCGCACCCGGGGCCGGCGGGCGGCCACGTGCCCGCGGGCCCGCCGGGCGACCTGCCGTACGGCGGCCGAGGTCTTGCCGAGGGCCTCGGCGATCTCCCCGTACGGCAGCTCGAAGACCTCGCGGAGCACGAACACCGCCCGTTCCGTCGGCCCGAGGGTCTCCAGGACGGTCAGCATCGCGAACGAGACGCTCTCCGCGAGTTCCACGTCCTCGGCGACGTCGGGGCCGGTGAGCAGCGGCTCCGGCAGCCACTCGCCGACGTACTGCTCGCGTCGGCGGGACACCGTCCGCAGCCGGTTGAGGCCCTGTCGGGTGACGATCCGGACGAGGTACGAACGCGGGTCGTGCACCTGCCCGCGGTCGACCCCGGCCCACCGCAGCCAGGACTCCTGCAGCACGTCCTCGGCGTCGGCGGCGGAGCCGAGCAGCTCGTAGGCGACGGTGAAGAGCAGGCCGCGGTGGGTGACGAAGGGGTCCTCGGTCATGCCGGCGACGCCCCGGCCGGGTCGTCGACGACGGCGGTGCGCCGGGCCAGCGGGATCCCGCAGGCGTCGGAGAAGCCCTGGGAGCGGACGCCGTTCGCGGTGTTGTTCCTGGTGGCCATGTTGACGAAGGCGACGTAGGCGGTGAGTTCGACCATGGCCGCCGCACCGAGCCGGTCCAGCAGGCGGTCGTACAGTTCGTCGGTGACGGCCGGCGGGGTCACGGTCATGGCCTCGGCGTACTCCATCACCTCGCGCTCCAGTGCCGTGAACACCTCTGCGGCCCGCCAGTTCGGCACCTGGCTCGCCTTGGCGAGGTCCAGGCCCCGGTTCTGCGCCTGGAAGTAGCCGACGTCCAGGCACCAGCCGCAGCCGACCTGCGCGGCCACCGCCATGTGGGCGAAGGACTTGAGGCTCTCGTCGAGCGCGTCCCACTCGGCGATCCGGCGGGAGAAGTCCAGGTTCGCGGTGGCGACGCCGGGGTTGTGCCAGATCGCCTCGACGGGTTCGAGGGCGGCCCCGAAACCCTTGATCATGTTCTCGTTCAGCTCGGCGGGCAGCTGGGCCTTCGGCAGTCGCAGTGCCATGGTGTCCTCCCGGGTCGGTGGTTCGGCGGGGTGCCGTGTCGTGGTGTTGCCGTGTTGCCGTGTTGCCGGGCATGAAGACACCGCAGGGCGCACGGATGTGACAGCCGGGAGCGGGGCACGGAAAAAAAATCACCTTCGGAGGGGCCGGACGGTTCGCTACAGTCCGCGAGGACTTCCGACCACCGCGAGGAGAACGACACCGTGAACGTCCCCGACGACCGCCCCGCCCCGCCGCTGACCGGCGGCGAGCGCGAGATGCTGCGCGGCTTCCTCGACTTCCACCGGGCGACCCTCGCCCTGAAGTGCGAGGGCCTGACCGACGAGCAGCTGCGCCTGCGCTCCAGCCCGCCCTCCACGCTCAGCCTGCTCGGGCTGGTCCGGCACATGGCGGAGGTCGAGCGCGCCTGGTTCCGCCGGGTGATCGACGGCGAGGACCTGCCGCTGGTCTGGTCCGGGGACGGCGACTACCAGGCCGCGTACGACCCCGCCGGCGCCACCCGCGCCGAGGCCTTCGCCGCCTGGCAGGCCGAGGTCGAGCACTCCCGCCGCATCGAGCTCGCCGCCGACTCCCTCGACGTCACCGGCTACCAGGCCCGGTGGGACGCCGAGGTGTCGCTGCGGCTGGTGATGCTCCACCTGATCCACGAGTACGCCCGGCACAACGGGCACGCCGACTTCCTGCGCGAGGCGATCGACGGCGTGGTGGGGGCGTAGGGCGGGGCGGCCACCGACGGCCCCGGGCACCTGTCGAGGCCTACCAGCCGAGGAGGTGGGTGCGGCGGGTGAGGGCGGTGAGGACGGAGTCGGCAGTGGCCTCGGGGGTGAGGGCGGTGGTGTCGAGGCTGTGGGCGCCGTCCTCGGGCGCCGGGCCGGGCTGGAGGACGACGTAGTGGAGGGCGGCGCCGGTGGCGCGGCTCTCGCGGCGGAAGGTGTCGAGGGTGGCCGGGACGGCGGGGGCCTCCACCACGACCTGGTAGCCGCGGGTGGCGTAGGCGAAGGCGGCCTGGGCGGCCGCGGCCAGGGCGGTGGCGTTCTGGCGCCCGGCCTCGGGCAGGTGGGGCGGGAGCCGGCCGCTGCGGATGACCCGCAGGAAGTCGTCCGTCCGCAGGTGGACGCTCGGGTTCAGCTCCCGGGCGAGCAGCTCCGCGACCGGGCTGTCTCCGGCCCCGGCCGGGTCGACGAGGACGAGGACGCCCCCGGCGCCCAGGCCGCCCCCGAGCTCCGGCCCACCTACGGTCGTACGGTTCACAGCTGCTGATCCCTTCGCGGGCCGGGGACGGGCGGGTAGCCGGGGCGGGGCGGTCGGAGTGCGAAGGAGCTGGTCGGCCCATATCCGGACAACCGACCGCCTCGTCCCTACGACTGATGCGTTTCGGGGATCAACCTAGTCCAAACGGGTGGCCCGAGTCGTCCCCCATCCGGTTCCTGGGCGGGTCGGAGGGGTGCTCGCCGATCGATCGGGGACCGGTGGGCGAGCGCTCGGCGGCCGGTGGGCGAGCGGGCGGTGGCGGGGCGGTGGTCGGTCGGTGACGGTTCGGCGGGCGGTCGGGGCGCCCGCCGCGGGCCCCTACCGGTCCCCGGTCCGCAGCACGATCGGGTTGGTGAGCGCCGCCATCGGGCCCCAGGGCAGGTCCGGGCCCATCGCGTTGCCCCTGCCCGGGGTGCCGTCCGCCTTCGGGTGGCGCACCTCGGCCCGGACGTAGGCGGCGAGCGAGGCGGTGGTGCGCCAGACCACGGTGCCGGCGCCGTCGGCGGGCAGCGACTCCTGGTGCATCTGCCCCTCGTCGGTGAGGAGGCGCACCGTCCCGCCGGGCACGCCGGAGACGGTGAGCCGGACGTCCAGCGGGGCGTCGGCCGGGACGGTCAGCTCCTCGCCGATGCCCACCCGGCGGCCGTGCCCGGTCACGGTGAAGTCCACCTCGACGGCCGAGGATTCGGCCAGCCAGCTGCGCCCGGCGCGCAGCCCGTCGAGGATCGCGTCCCGGGTGAGGTCCTCGGCCAGCACCACGGTGTGGGGGGAGCCGATGACCTGCGGTTCGCTGTGGGCGTCGCTGTTGCCCAGGGCGGGCAGCCAGGAGCGGCCCTCGCGCAGGGCGACGGCGAGCCGGCCGTCCCAGGTGTCCACCGCCGACTCGTCGTCGTACGTCCAGGGGCCGTTCCACACCTCGACGGCGTCGGCCTCCTCGTAGCCGAACTTCCACTGGCAGGCGACGTACGGGCAGTACGGGTGCGCGGGCACGACCAGGCCGCCGGCCCGGTGGACCTGGCGGACGAAGCGGGGGTACTCCTCGTCGCGCGAGCGGTAGCGCCAGTCGACGAACTGGCCGGGCTCCAGGCCGAGGGCCAGCCAGTGGCCGTTGCGGGTGGTGATCTCCTCGCCCGGCAGGATCAGCAGGTCGGGGCCGGCCAGCGGGCCCCAGACGGCGTGCGAGGCGCTGGTGTTGTGGTCGGTCGAGACGATGAAGTCCAGGCCGGCCGCGCGCGCCCCGGCCGCCACCTCCTCGGGCTTGCGCCGCCCGTCGGAGTGGACGGTGTGCAGGTGGCAGTCGCCCCGGTACCAGGCCCGGCCGCGGCCGCGGGCCCGCTCCGCCGGGTAGTGCGGGGTGAACCGCGGCCCGGGCGGGCCGAACCGGAGGGTGACCTCGACGTGGTACTCCAGGCCCTGCGGGGCGACCTGGTAGGGGCCGAGGACCACGTGCCAGGTGCCGGGGTTGATCGGGCCGGGGACGTAGCCGGGGGTCGCGGCGCCGCGGGAGAGGCTGAACGCGGTGCGGAAGCCGCCGGACCAGCCGCGGAAGCCGGGGCCGCCGAGGTCGGTGCCGCGCTCGTCGAAGAGGCCGATGTCGCAGGAGTTGCCGGGGGTGCCGGCCGGGACCGGGGGCTTGTCGTAGCCGTAGGAGACGGCCAGCTCGCGGACGCCCTCGGGGACCTCGACCGGGAGGTACACGAAGTCGGGGGCGCCGGTGGGCAGGTGGCCGGTGAGGGTGAGGGTGCGGTCGGGGGGAGTGGCGCCGGGGCCGTCGGCGGGGGCGGCGTCCGCCCGGCCGGTGGCGGCGGCGAGGCCGAGGGCGGTGGCGGCGCCGGTGGCCAGTCCGGTGCGGAGCAGGTCACGGCGGGCGGGCCCGGCGGTCGGCTGCGGGGTCGGCGGGTCGGTGGGCCGGGAGGTCGGCTGGTCGGGGCGCGGGGTGCTGGGGTCGGTCGGCATCGAGGCCTCCGGATCGGGGCGGGCGGGTCGCTCGCGTGCCTACCCCGGCGAGTGAACCGGGGGTGAGCCGGGGCCCACGGGGGCGGGGCGGCTCGGTGAAGAGGGGCCGGGCGGGGGCGGGGGCGAGTTGCGGGGAGTGACGATTGGTCGGTTCATAGTCATGTCATCGGTTTATATGAGAAATCGCGCGGATGGGAGACGGGCATGACGGTGAGCCGGCGGGCGCTGCTCATGGTGGTGGCCGGAGGCGCGTTGGCGGGGTGCGGTGGCCGGACGTCGAGCACCGGCTCGCCCTCGGCGATACCGCCCGCCGGGCCCGCCGAGGCCGCCGCCGCGTCGACGCCCGGGCCGGATCCGACGCCGGCGCCGACACCCGCGCCGACCTCCGCATCGGAACCCGTGAAGCAGCCCCCGCACGAGCCGACCCGGGCCGAGACGGTCGCGCGGTACGGCGCGCTGGCCCCGAGCGAGTGGGGCCTGGAGGTGTCCGGGGTGATCACCGAGCTGCCGGAGGGCGAGAGCGCCACGGCGCTCACCTTCGACGCCTGTGGCGGCCCCCGCGGCAACGGCTACGACGCCGACCTGATCGACGTCCTGCGGGCGCACGGCGTGCCGGCCACGCTCTTCCTGAACGCCCGCTGGATCGACGCCAACCCGGACGAGTTCGAGCAGCTCGCCGTCGACCCGCTGTTCGAGATCGGCAACCACGGCACCGTCCACCGCCCGCTCTCGGTCACCGGCCGCTCCGCCTACGGCATCGCCGGCACGGGCGACGTCGGCGAGGTGTACGACGAGGTGGCGGGCAACGCCCGGAAGCTCACGGAGCTGCTCGGGCACCCGCCCCGGTTCTTCCGCTCCGGCACCGCGCACTACGACGACGTCGCCACCCGGGTGGTCGCCGACCTGGGCCAGCGCGTGGCGGGCTTCACCGTGAACGGGGACGGCGGGGCGACGCTGCCGGCCGCCGAGGTGCGGCAGGAGGTCGCCTCCGCCCCGCCCGGCGCGATCGTGATCGGTCACCTGAACCACCCGGGCGGCGGCACGGCCCCCGGGGTGGCGGCGGCGCTGCCGGGACTGCTGGCGGCGGGGCGGCGCTTCGTCCGGCTCTCGGACGCGCTGTAGCCGGGCGGGCCGGGGTACGCACCGCGGGCCGTGCGCCTCGGGGCGGGCGCCGCGGGGTGGGCGGCTCAGACCAGGCGCAGGCCGCCCGGGTGCTCCTCCTCGATGATCCGGACCAGCCAGTCGAAGACCGTCGGCCCCCGGCCCGCCCGGGCGGCTTCCAGCTCGGCGGTGATGCGCGCCCGGTTGGTGGGGTGGGCGTGGGCCAGCCGCAGCTCCAGCCGGCGGACCGTCTCCGGGTAGCCGAGGTTGCGGCGGGAGACCTCGTGACGGCGCCACTCGATGACCCAGTCGCCGTCCTCGGGCGTGCCGTAACCGCCGCGCAGGCAGTCGGCGAAGGCGTCGAGGTTGCGGCCGAAGTAGCCGTCCTCGCCGATGGTCCGCCCGACCACGTCCCAGAAGTCGTCCAGGGTCTTGATCTCGTTGCCGTCGATCACATAGGTCACCGTCACGGGGTCGAGGATATGCCGCGCCGACGGCGGTTCAGGAGGCCGCCCGGGGCCGCCCGGGAGACGCCCGGGCGACCGCGGCGTCTCCTGGCGCGACCCCGGCGCGACGTCAGGGGGAGACGGCGATCGCGGTGGCGAGCAGCCCGTCCCGGACCGCCCAGCGCCCGTCGAAGCCGTCGATCCGGCGGCCGCCGACCACCGGGCCCGGGACCAGCAGCCGGGCGGTGAAGGTGCCGTCGGGGGAGAGGTCCAGCTCGGCCTCGTCGAAGTCCAGGAACAGCAGGGTCAGCGGGAACCAGGCCTTGTAGACCGACTCCTTGGCGCTGAACAGGATGCGGTCCCACGGGACGCCCGGGTGCTCGGCCGCCAGCTTGGCGAGCCGCTGTCGCTCGACCGGCAGCGCGACGGTCTCCTCGACGCCCTCCGGCAGCGGCAACGCGGGCTCGGCGTCGATGCCGACGGAGGCGAGGGTGCCGGCCCGGGCGACGGCCGCCGCGCGGAACCCGTCGCAGTGGGTGAGGCTGCCGACCACGCCGTCCGGCCAGCTCGGTGCGCCGCGCAGGCCCGGGACCAGCGGCCGGTACGGGACGCCGAGCCGGGCGAGGGCGGTCCGGGCGCAGTGCCGGACGGTGGTGAACTCGCGGCGCCGCTTGTCGACGGCCCGGGCGACGGACGGCTCCTCCTCGGGCTCCAGCCGGGCCTCCGGCGGGTCGTCGTAGGCCACCTCGGTCACCACGACGTCCGGCAGCAGGTCCCCGATCATCCGTTCCCCCCTCGGTCGGCTGCGCGGCCGGGCCGCCGCGCGGGACGAGGGTAACCCGGGTGGGGGGATCTTGGTGGAGGAACGGGGACCATCGCCGGGCGGCCCGGCTACTCGAAGGCGGCAGCCGCCTCGCGCAGCGCCCGGGCGACCGTCTCCGGGTCGTGCGGCGCGGGCCCGCCGGGCAGGTAGGTGACGGAGTGCAGGGCGCCGGTGCAGCGGAAGGAGCGGTGCCGCTCGTGCAGCGGCCAGGAGACCGGGGACTTGCGGTCGATGCCGACGCTGATGCCCTGGAACGGCGCCATGCCGATCAGCTGGTGGACCGGGCCGAGCCGGCCGCCGCCCCGGCCGCCACCCCGGCCGCCGTCGGCGGGGGCGCCGTCCACGAGCAGCCGGAACTTCCACCTGAGGTCGGCGACGGCGGTCGCCTCCCGGGTTGCTACTGCCCGAGCAGGCGGGCGAAGTCCAGCCCGAGGCTGCCGAGGACGGGCAGCGCGCCGAGGTCGGTCACGCCGGCGACGGGGATGCTGTAGCCCTGGTTCACCTCGCGGGGCGCCGCACCGGCGGCGACGGGTGCGGTGGTCGGGAGCAGGACGGTGCCGAGGAGCAGGGCGACGAGCGAGGTGCGCATCTGAGGGGCCTCCGAGGGACGCGGGTGACGTTCTGTCAACACTGTCCGTGGCGGGGCGGTCACGCATCTTCGCCCCTTCGGCCGTATGGGTAAAGATGCTTGCCTTGTGTTCATGCCGACATCGTGGAGGTCTGGACCACCTTGCGGGCGGGCGCATACGTTTCCTCCACAAGGGCGGACATTCGGTTGACGAACTGTCGTGCGAATGTGTCGAGTTCCGCATGTCATGCCCATGCCTGCCCATGCCCTGCACCGCAACCGGAGGGAACGAACCATGCGCGCCATCGGCAAGAACCTCAGGATCCTCGCGGGCGCCCCGCTCGCCGCAGCCGCCCTGATCGCCCTCGCCGCGGGCTCCGCCAGCGCCGCGATACCGATCAACAAGCCCATGACTGGCAAGGCCACCTACTACAACGACGCCGGCTACGGCGCCTGCGGCACCCAGATCAACGCCGCCACCCAGATGCTGGTCGCCGTCTCGCACACCTGGTGGACCACCGCCAACCCCAACAACGACCCAGTCTGCAAGGGCATTTCGGTCAAGGTCAGCTACCAGGGCAAGACCATCACCGTCCCGGTGAAGGACCAGTGTCCCTCCTGCGACTCCACCCACATCGACCTCAGCCAGCCCGCCTTCGCCAAGCTGGCCCCGCTGGACAAGGGCGTCATCACCGGCCTGAGCTGGCAGTTCGTCAAGACCGGCCTGAACGGCAAGACCGTCGAGCTCTCCGCCCCGATCACCGGCTCCACCATCGGCTGAACCGGCCCTCGGGCGACGGTGCCCGCCCCCGCTCGGTCCACGGGGGCGGGCGCCGGGGCCGCCTGTAATCGACGATCCGTCAGATGTTGTGCCACCAGTACTGGTTGGCCTGGCTCCCGCAGTCCCAGAGCTGCACCACCGGGCCGCGCCCCCAGTTGTAGATGTCCAGGCACTTGCCGGCGGCCTCGGGGCTGGAGCTGGTGATCGTGGAGGCCTGGTCGAGCTGCGCGGCGGGCTGCGCGTTCGCGGCCGCGGGACCGGCGAGCAGGGCCGGTGCCGCGGCGGCGGCCCCGAGGATCGAGCCGACTCGTGTGGACACGTTCATTCCTGGACTCCCGTGGTCGGACTGTGTCGGACCACCGACGCCGGGGCCGTGACGGCGACGGGGCCAGGGGGGTGCCGGCCGTTCGGGATCACGGCCGTTCGGGTGTTCCTCCCGGCGTCGGACGGGAGGGGGTCATCGCGAGCAGCAGCTGGACGGCCGGCGGCGCCGTCCGGGGATCGTGGGCCAGCCCCAAGGTGACCGTCGGCACCGGGGCGGTGAGCCGGCGCAGGCAGACGCCGGGAATCCGGAACACCCGGGCCCGGCCCTCCGGAATGGGCGCGATGCCGTACCCCGCCGCCACCGCCAGCAGCAACTGCTCGTCGTCCGGCTCCTCCCGCACGATCCGGGGCGAGCGGCCCGGCCACAGCTGCTCGGTGATCAACGCGTGCATCCCTGGCCCGTTCTCCCTCGGCCACAGCACCACCGGCTCGTCCGCGATCCGGTGCCGGTCGATCCGGGCTCGGGTGCGGGCGAGCGGATGGCCCGCCGGCACGGCGAGCAGCAGCTCCTCCTCGGCGATGATCCGGCAGTCGAGCCCTGGGACGTCCAAGGGGGGCCGGACGAACGCCGCGTCCAGCCGCCCGGCCAGCAGCTCGGCCACGTTGTGCGAGGTCCAGCCGGTCTGCAGGGCGACGTCCAGCCGGGGGTAGCGGTTGCGGAACTCCGTCACCAGGGCGTCGCAGACCCCGCCCCGGGCGGAGCGGGTGTACGCCACCCGCAGCCGCCCCGCCCGCCCCTGGACCACCGCCGCCAGCCGCTCCTCGGCCGCCGCCACCTCCCGCAGCACCCGCCGGGCCTCCTCCGCGACCGCCCGCCCGACCGGGGTCAGCGCGCAGCCCTTGCCGGTGCGCTCCACCAGCTCCACGCCCAGCTGCCGCTCCAGCGCCTTGACCTGCTGGCTCAGCGCCGGCTGCGCGATCCGCAGCCGGCCGGCGGCCCGGGTGAAGTTCAACTCCTCGGCCAGTACGGAGAAGTAGCGCATCCGGCGCAGATCCATCCGGAGCTCCGTCCGTAGATCCATCCGGAGATCCGTCCGCAGATCCGTCCGCCTGTCCATCCGGCGATGATAAGCGCGCCTTATCGCCCGGGACAGAACCGGTCTTGGACGGGACCGGGCGCGACCGGCTTACCTGGACACGGCCGCCGACATCGGGTCGGCGGCCCTCGGACGGAGGGGTTCGCGATGGACGTCGTCGTGGTCGGAAGCGGAATCATCGGGCTCACCACAGCGATCCGCCTGCAGGAAAAGGGACTTCGGGTCGTCGTGGTGACGGCCGACGGCCTGCTGTCGACGACCTCGGCGGTGGCCGCGGCCGTCTGGTTCCCCGTCGCCACGGGCACCGACAGTCGGGTGGCGGACTGGTCCGCGACCGCCTTCGCCGAGTTCGCCCGCCAGGCCGCGGACGGCGTACCCGGCGTCTCGATGCGCAGCACCCGGATGCTGGAGCACGAGCGGCAGTCGGAAGGCCTGCCCTGGTGGGGCGACGCCGTCCCCGACCTGCGCCGGCTGACGGCCGCCGAACGCGGACCGGAGTGCGCGGACGGCTGGTCGTTCACCGCCCCCGCCGTCGAGATGCCGCTCTACCTGCCCTGGCTGTTCGGCCGGTTCACCGACAACGGCGGCGAGCTCGTCCACCGCCGCCTCGACGCCCTCGACCAGGCCCTGGACTGGGCCCCCGTGGTGGTCAACGCCACCGGACTCGGCGCCCGGAAGCTCTGCGACGACCGGGCGGTGCACCCGGTGCGCGGCCAGCTCGTCCTGGTCCACAACCCCGGACTGCCCAGCTCGACCCGCATCCAGGACGACCCGGCCGGCTACACCTACATCCACCCCCGCAGCACCGACGTCGTCCTCGGCGGCACCTTCCAGCCGGACGACTGGAACACCGCACCCGACCCGGCCACCGCCGAGGCCATCCTCGCCCGCTGCACGGCCCGCATCCCGCAGCTCCGCGACGCCCGCGTCCTCGCCCACGCCGTCGGCCTGCGCCCCGCCCGCCACGGCGGCCCCCGCCTCGAAGCCGACCCCGGCGGTCGGGTCGTCCACACCTACGGCCACGGCGGCGCCGGCGTCACCCTCAGCTGGGGCTGTGCCGACGCCGTGGCGGCCCTGGTGGAGCCGCACTGAGGCGAGTCGGGTCTTGGGGGCGGAGCAGGATCCGACAGTTCGTCAACGACTGTGGGCTCGAACGCATTTGCGGACTTCCGTCGCCCTGTTCGGTCCTGACCGACGGGTAGGTCCCGGACCGGTCACAGACCCATCACACGGTCCGCACCGAACAGTGCGGGCTCGCTACGGTCGCTCCCACTGCCCGCACCACGCCCCAGAGGAACCAATGCGTCGCACCGCCCTCACCCTGCTTGCCGCCGGCACCACCGTTCTCGGCCTGGCGGCCTGCGATCCCAGCCTCAGCACCAGCAGCAGCAAGAGCACCGCTCCCGCCGTCGCCGCGACCACGGCGGGAGCCCCCGCCCCGGCGGCACCCGCGGCAAGCGACACCGCCCCCGCGGCCGCCCCGCCGGCCGCGGCCCCGGTCGGCGGTGGTGACGCCGCGAAGGACGCCGAGATCACCAAGTGCACGATCAACGACGTGCTGAAGATGCCCGAGGCCGAGGTCAGGATCACCAACCACAGCGGCAAGAGCAGCAACTACATCGTGCAACTGGAGTTCACCGACACCTCCGGCACGCGCGTCGCCGAGGGCGCCGCCGCGACCAACAACCTCGCCCCGAACCAGGCCGCCGTGCAGAAGGCCCCGGGAACGGCGCAGGTTTCGGGCAAGGTCGGCTGCCGGATCACCAACGTCACCCGCTACGCCGCGCCCTGAGTCGAAGGCACGGCCTCCCCGCCCGCCGGGAGACGGGCGGGGACGCTGCCTCACCCCGTTCCCGAGGGCGTGAGGTCCGGCCAGGGGCGGCCCGCCCGGTCGGAGGCGGCGGACCGCAGGAGGTCGAGGACCGTGGAGCCCGGATAGGTCCGGAAATCGCGGTGGGTACTGCGGTGGTAGCAGCTCCAGTAGCTCACCACCCGCTGTTGCGTGCGGGCGAAGAAGGCGGGGTTGTCGACGAGGAACCGCCCGTAGGCCAGGCGTCCGGGGGAGCCCGGCACGGCGAGCGAGCGCAGCTCGTCCCGGATGTCGACCAGGATCTCCAGGACGTACTCGCCGACCAGCTGCACGACGAACGGGACGACCCACGGGTCGGTCGAGCCGACGATCTCCGCCAGGTGCCGCCGCCGGACCGTCCCGTCGTGGTGCCGCGAGTACAGGCAGTGCAGGGCCGAGCATACGGGCGGGTCCGGCCGGGTGTCCGGTCATTACGTGCACGTAGCGGGGGACCCCGGCGCGGGGTTTTCGCCACGGTTGCGCGCCGGGATCGCTCCGCTCCCGCCTCCGCTCACCAATTCCGTTCCTCCGGAGGAACCTTGGCCTCGATCACGCTCGACGCCGAACGCCGTGTCCACGCCGACACCGGGCGTGTCCGGGTCGCCGCCGTGGACGCGCTGCGCTCGCTCGGCTTCCAGATCACCTCGGAGATGGCCACCGTGGTGGAGGCCCGGCGCGGCTCCGCCGTCCGCTCGGCGATGCTCCTGCCCGACCAGGTGCCGGTGACGGCCCGCCTCCACCTCGCGCCCGCCGACGGCGACCGCACCGCGGTGTCCCTGCACCTCGCGGACCGGGCGGTCTCGGTGATCGCCCTGGGTGTCCAGGACCCGTACGTGGCTGCCCTTCCGGACCACGCTGGGCGCCCTCGACCGGGCCCTCACCGGCCGCTCACCGTCTGCGCCACCACGCCCCGGTGCTCCCCGCCCTCCATCGCCCCGCCCGTCCGGATCCTGGCGTGAGGCTCACGGGGACGGGCCCGCCTCCGCGATCGCGCGGGTGCGGGACCGGTGCGGACCGGTGCGGACATGGCGTGCGGCGGCTGCGGGAGGCCCGTGGCCGCTACCGCCCCGTGAGGAGGTCGGCGAGGGCGGTCAGCGAGTCGACCGTCCAGTCCGCCTCGGGGGCCCGGGTCGTGAGGCCGATGTGGCCTCGGCGGAGGTGGGCGGTTCGCAGGCCCGCCGCCCGGGCCGGGGTGATGTCGTTGGCGGGGTGGTCGCCGACGTAGAGGATCTCGTGCGGGTCGCCGGGGGCCCAGGCGAGCAGGCGGTCGAAGAACTCCGGGGAGGGCTTGGCGGTGCCCCAGTCCGCCGAGGTGGCGATGGCGTCCGCCGGGAGCGCGAGCCCGGTCAGCAGGCCGGTGACCGGCGCGTTCTGGTTGCCCGCGATGCCGACCCAGAGGCCGGCGTCGCGCAAGCGGTGGAGGGCGGGCCGCACGTCGGGGTAGAGGTCCGTCTCGTCGAGGTGCTCGCCGTGGCCGGCGGCCTCCCGGGCGCGCCACTCGGCGGCGATGTCGGCACCGGGGCGCAGGACGCGGACGGCGTCGGAGTTGTCCCGGCCCCGGGCCACCACCGCGCCGACGAGGGCGGACATCGTGTGGGTCGGCACGCCGAGCCAGCGGGCCCAGCCGGCCCAGTAGCGGGTGTCGGAGACCAGGGTTTCGCCGATGTCGAACACCACGGAGCGGACCATGCGGGCAGCTTACTGTTCTGGGGTCCGCAGGTGGGTCGAGCGTGGGGATTCCGAGGGTGTCCGAGGACAGGAAGCCGGTGCTGTACGTCGTGGTGTGCGCGGCGGGGGTCGCGGGCGGGGTGGGGGAGCTGATCTCCGCCGCGCAGGAGCGGAACTGGGACGTCGGGGTGGTGGCGACCCCGAACGCCATGGCGCTCATCGACGCCGACGCGATCGTCGCGCGGACGGGGCGTCCGATCCGTTCGGCCTGGCGCAGGCCGGGGGAGCCGCGGCCGCTGCCGGACCCGGACGCGATCGTCGTCGCCCCGGCCACCTTCAACTCGATCAACAAGTGGGCCCTGGGCATCTCGGACACCCTCGCCCTCGGCATCCTCTGCGAGTCGTACGGCTGGGGCGTCCCGGTCGCCGTGCAGCCCTGCCTGAGCGCGGCGCAGGCGGCGCACCCGGCCTACCGGGAGAGCCTGGCGAAGCTGCGGCGGATGGGGGTGCGGATCGCGGACTTCACGCCGGGTTCGTACAGCTGGACGCGGGCCCTGGACCTGCTCCGGGACTGACAGGGTGGCTGATCGGCGGCGGCGATCCTTGCACTGTGAGGGGTGGCCCGCGGCGGACCCGCGGAGGTAGCGTCCGGGCAGGTCGGCGAGGGTGTGGGAGGTTTCCGGTGGCGGCGGTCAACGGCGAGGTGTCGTTCTGGTACGCGGCGGACGGAGTGCCCGAGGCGGGTCCCGGGCTGCCGGGGGACCGGGACGTCGACGTGTGCGTCGTCGGCGGCGGGTACACCGGGCTGTGGACCGCCTACTACCTGAAGAAGGCCGACCCCGGCCTGCGGATCGCCGTCCTCGAACGGCGCTTCTGCGGCTACGGCGCCTCCGGGCGCAACGGCGGCTGGCTGTACAACGGCTTCGCGGGCCGCGGCGCGTTCGCCAGGAAGTACGGGCAGCAGCGCGCGGCGGCGATGCAGCGGGTGATGGACGAGGCGGTCGGGGAGGTCGTCGGTGTAGCGGAGACCGAGGGGATCGAGGCGGACATCGTCCGCGGAGGAGTCCTCGAAGTCGCCCGGAGCAAGCCGCAGTTGGAGCGCCTCCGCGCCCATGTCGAGGGCGAGCGGGCCTACGGCGAGGGGCGCGTCGAGCTGCTCGGCGAGAAGGAGGCGAGGGAGCGGATCGACGTCGCCGGCACCCTCGGCGGCTGCTGGACCCGGTACGGCGCCCGCATCCAGCCCGCCCGACTCGCCCGCGGACTCGCGCGCACCGTGCGGGAGTTGGGCGTCGAGGTGTACGAGGGTACGGCGGTCACCGCGATCCTGCCCGGCTCCGGCTACCGCAAGCCCCGCGCCGTCACCCCGCGCGGGACCGTCACCGCCGACCATGTGCTGCGCGCCACCGAGGGGTTCACCGCCGGGCTGCGCGGCGAGAAGCGCACCTGGCTGCCGATGAACTCCGCGATGGTCGCCACCGAGCCGCTGCCGGACGGGTTCTGGGCGGAGGCCGGCTGGCAGGGCCGGGAGCTGCTGGGCGACTTCGCGCACGCGTACATGTACGCCCAGCGCACCGCCGACGACCGGATCGCGCTCGGCGGGCGGGGAGTGCCGTACCGGTTCGGCTCGCGGACGGACTCGGACGGCAGCACCCAGGTGGAGACGGTGCGCCAGCTCCGCCGGATCCTCGACCGGTTCTTCCCGGCCGCCGCGCAGGCCCGGATCGACCACGCCTGGGCGGGCGTGCTCGGCGTGCCCCGGGACTGGTGCGCCACCGTCGAGCTGGACCGGGTGAGCGGGCTCGGCTGGGCGGGCGGGTACGTCGGCAGCGGGGTGACCACCACCAACCTGGCCGGCCGCACCCTGCGGGACCTGGTGCTCGGCCGGGACACCGAGCTGACCCGGCTGCCGTGGGTCGGCCACACCGTACGGCGTTGGGAGCCGGAGCCGCTGCGCTGGCTGGGCGTGCACGCGATGTACGCCGCGTACCACGCCGCCGACCGGCAGGAGGCGGACGGGCGGGCCACCACCTCGCCGATCGCCCGGGTCGCGGACGTGGTCGCCGGGCGCTGAGCCGCCGGACGACGAGCCGCCGGACGTCGGGACCCCGGGCGCCGAGCCGCCGAACACCGGGTCGCCGCCGCACGGGCCGCCGAACACCGGCCCGCCGACCGGGCGCTGGAGGAGTGCGGTCAGCGCCCGGTTGACGGCCCGGCCTGCCGGACCGTGTGGCGGCGGCCGCCGGTGCCGTCGCCCGGCCAGGATGTGCGGATGACAGTGAACGAGCCGGATCCGCCGACGGCGTCGCCCGGTCCGCGGCCGCCGCGTCGATGGTCCGTTCGGACGTGCCGCCGAGCGGAGTCGGCCCGCAGCACCGACGGTGAAGGCGTGCTGAGGAGAACCCTGCCGGCCCTTGCGGTCGCCCTGCTGCTCTGCGTGCCCGGGAGCGGCGCGTGGGCCAGGTCGCCGGGCCGACAGGTGGCGGTCGTCGACCAGGCCTCGCGGAGCGTGCTGGTGCTGCAGAGCGCCGAGGAGCTGATGGCCTACCGCGGGCCGGGCCGGCTGCCGGTGGTCTGGGGCTGGAGTGCCGACCGGGCACCGGAGTTGGCGGATCTGACGCCCGCGCGCAGCTGGATGAACCCGGACGAGGCGAAGTCCCGTATCCGGCAGGGGCGCCGCTACCTGCTGACGACGGCCTCCGGCGGGTTGGCCGCCGTCGTGGAGACGACCGTGGGCCGCGTCCACTGGGCGGCGGACCTGGGGACGTCCGTCAACCCGCACAGCATCGAGCTGCTGCCGGACGGCAACGTGGCCGTGGCGGCGAGCGCGGGCGGCTGGGTGCGGCTGTACGCGGCCTCGCAGGGTCCGCGGGCCGCCGCGTACGCGGAGTTCCCGCTGCCCGGCGCGCACGGGGTGCACTGGGACGGGCGGAGCGGCCTGCTCTGGGTGCTCGGCGACACGTCGCTGAGCGCGCTGAGGGTGGGCGGTACCCCGGCCGCGCCCACCCTCACCGTGGTGCGCAGCAGCCCGTTGCCGGGGCGCGGCGGGCACGACCTGGCGGGTGTCCTGGCGGCTCCGGGGCAGTTCTGGGTGACCACGCTGGCCGGCCTGTGGCGCTTCGACCCGGCCACCGACCGCTTCACCGCCGTGCACCTGGCCGATCCGGCCGCCGAGCGGGACGTCAAGAGCGTCGGTGACGAGCCCGGCACCGGCCGGCTGCTCACGATGGCGCCCGAGCACGCCGCTCCGTGCGACTGGTGCACCTCGGTGATCACCCTGCACCGGCCCGATGGGGCGCGGTCGCTGCGCGGCACGCATCTGTACAAGGCGAGGTGGTGGAGTGGCTGGTAGCAGACTTTGGACTGCGGGGCGCCGATCTCGGGGCGCGCGTCGGAGATACCACCCGAAATGCGGACGGCATTCGGCTGATGGGGCATATTGTGTACACCGACAAACTACTCCGATGGGGGTCAGTTTCCCGTCGCGGTCCGCAAACCATCCGTCGCCCCCGGTCGGCTGGGATAGCGTCTTGGGGTCGGGGGGTCGACACCGATCCGGTGCAATCGAACGCTAGCTACTGGGCCGTAACGGCCGAATGAGTCATGGAGAAAAACATGCGGAATTTCCCTGCGGAAAACCGGCCGGACGGAGTGGACGATCTCCAGCTCGCGATGGAATCACTGGCCGCCTTCCCGTCCCGGAACGCCGGAAGCGGGGCCGATGTGACCGAGCGGCTCGCCGCCGTTCACGATCTGTGCCGCGCGGTCGACGCGGTACTGGACAGCCTCGTCGTCCAGGCCGCCGCCGAGGCCGCCGAAGAAGGGTGGACCGCGGCCCGGATGGCGGCCGAACACTCCGGCTACTACGCCAGGTTGCAGCGTGCGCTGCTCCCCGCCGGTGCCGGGCTGACCCGGCCGTGAACGCGGTGCAGCCGGGCGTGCACGTGCTGTCCTGCCCGACCCGGTGGAGCGACGTCGACGAGAACGGGCACATCAACAACGCCCGTCTGGTCGGCTACGTCCAGGAGGGGATTTACGACCTGTTCCGTCACCACGAAACCGCGGTGAGGGAATCGCTGTTCTCCTCCGGATTCATTATCGCGAGGCACGAGATCGACTACCTGGAGCAGTTGCACCACCGGCCCGAGCCGCTGGCGGTGCGACTCACCGTGGAACGGCTGGGGCGCAGTTCGGTGCAGGTCGAGGTGAATGTCTGCCGCGATCGGCTCACCTTTATGCGGGCGCGGACCGTGGTGGTCGCGCGGGACCGCGAATCCGGCCGCTCGCGGGCGCTGAGCCCGGCCGAGCGGATCTTTCTCTCGGCGTTTATGGCGGACGCGGCCCGCGCCCAGGCGGTCCTGGCGGCCACGACGGTGACCGCGGCGACCACGGTGACGGCCCCGGCGACGGTGACGGCCCCGGCCCCGGCGGTGGTGGGTGCCGCCACGACGGTGGCCGCGGCGGCGGTGACCGCGACGACCCCGGCGCAGCGCGTACCGGGCGGCGAGGGGCGCAGGGGGGGGGGGCGCCCCCCGCCCGGCGGCCCGGGAGGGGCCCGCCCCCGGCGGGTGGGGACCCCCCC
>NZ_JBSHBN010000174.1:0-19399 GCF_053612025.1 Kitasatospora sp. NPDC054768 | reverse complement strand
GTCGGACCCCGCCCCCTCGCTGAAGTTCCGTGCAGAACCGTTCAGTCGAACACCTTCCCGCTATCCCCGGGCCCCGCTCCAGGCGCTCTCGCGCAGCAGCCGCAGGCCGTTGAGGCCGACGATGACGGTCGAGCCCTCGTGGCCGAGCACACCCAGCGGCAGCGGGAGGGTGGCGACCAGGTCCCAGACCACCAGGACGGTGATGAACGCCGAGGCGATCACCAGGTTCTGCACCACGAAGGAGCGGGCCCGCCGGGAGAGCGCCACCACGGCCGGGACGGTGGCGAGTTCGTCGCGGACGATCACCGCGTCGGCGGTCTCCAGGGCGAGGTCGGAGCCGGCCCGGCCCATCGCGAGGCCGGTGTGGGCGGCGGCCAGCGCGGGCGCGTCGTTGACGCCGTCGCCGATCACCAGCACCTTGCGTCCGGCCGCCTCCCGCTCCCGGACGGCGGCGACCTTGTCCTGCGGCAGCAGTCCGGCCCGGACGTCGGTGATGCCGACCTCGGCGGCCAAGTGGGCGGCGGCGCGCGGGTTGTCGCCGGTGAGCAGCATCGGCGCGGTGCCGGTCATCGCCTTGAGGGACGCGACGGTGGCGGCGGCGTCCGGGCGCAGCCGGTCGGCGAGGCCGAGCACGCCGACCGGTACGCCGTCCGCCTCGACCAGGACGGCGGTGCGCCCGCCCTCCTCCAACTCCGCGGCCAGCGCGGCGGCTTCGACGGAGGCCGCGTCGGTGCGCCCCAGGATCAGCCGGGCCGGCGCGCCGACCGCGAGGACCCGGCCGTCGACGGTGGCGGTGACCCCGACGCCGGGGGTGGAGGTGAAGTCCTCGGCGACGGCCGGGGTCAGGCCGCGGGTGCGGGCGGCGTCGACGACGGCGCGGGCCAGCGGGTGCTCGCTGGGGTGCTCGGCCGCGGCCGCCAGCGCCAGCAGCCGTTCCTCGGAGAGGCCGGAGCCGGTGAGCGGCCGGAGGTCGGTGAGGCGCGGAGTGCCCTCGGTGAGGGTGCCGGTCTTGTCCAGTGCGACGGCGTCGACCTGGCCCAGACGCTCCATCACGACGGCGGACTTGATCAGGACGCCGTGCCGTCCGGCGTTGGCGATGGCGGAGAGCAGGGGCGGCATGGTGGCCAGCACCACCGCGCACGGGGAGGCGACGATCATGAAGGTCATCGCGCGCAGCAGGGAGCCGGTGAAGGCCGCGCCGAAGGCCAGCGGGACCGCGAAGACCGCGAGGGTGGCGGCCACCATGCCGAGCGAGTAGCGCTGCTCGACCTTCTCGATGAACAGCTGGGTGGGTGCCTTGGTCCCGGAGGCCTCCTCGACCAGCTGGACGATCCGGGCGATCACGGTGTCCGAGGCGTCCCGCTCGACCCGCAGCCGCAGCGCCCCGGTGCCGTTGAGGGTCCCGGCGAACACCTCGTCGCCGGTCTCCTTGACGACGGGCAGCGGCTCGCCGGTGATGGTGGCCTGGTCCACCTCGCTCGCGCCGTCGAGCACCCGCCCGTCGGCGCCGATCCGCTCACCGGGCCGCACCAGCACGGTGTCGCCGACGGCGAGCTCCTCGGTGGGCACGGTCTCCTCGCCGCCGTCGGGCAGCAGCCGGGTGGCGGTGGCCGGGGCGAGGTCGAGCAGTCCGCGCACCGAGTCGGCGGTGCGGGCGGTGGCCAGCGCCTCCAGGGCGCCGGAGGTGGCGAAGATGACGATCAGCAGCGCGCCGTCCATGACCTGCCCGACGGCGGCGGCGCCGAGCGCGGCCACGATCATCAGCAGGTCGACGTCGAGGGTCTTCTCCCGCAGCGCCTGGAGCCCGGCCCAGGCGGGCTCCCAGCCGCCGGTGGCGTACGCGAGGGCGTACAGCGGGCCCCAGGCCCAGGCGGGGGCGCCGGTCAGCTGGAGCGGCAGGGCGATCAGGAAGAGCGCCGTCGCGGCGGCGGCCCAGCGGGCCTCGGGCAGCGACAGCACCCGGGTGCGCCGTCCGGGTGCGGTGTCCGGGCGTGGCGCGGCCGGGGGCGCGGAACGCCCGGTCAGGGTGGTGGTGGACATGGCGGGGGGACCCTTCGGGCAGGCCTGGGCAGGGCGGGGCCGTTGACTCGTTCACGATACATGAACATATGAAGGCTCGTTCATCTATGAGTTGTAGGATGGCCCGCATGGGTCATGGAGCCACCCCCGCCACCGCCGTCCCGCACACGCGCCTGGACGCGACCAGCGCTGCCCGGGTGGCCACCACCCTGCAAGCCCTCGCCACGCCCTCCCGGCTGCTGATCCTCTCCCGGCTGCGCGAGGGCCCCTGCGCGGCCACCGAACTCGCCGCCGAGGTCGGCCTGGAGCAGTCCGCCTGCTCCCACCAGCTGCGCCTGCTGCGCAACCTCGGCCTGGTCATCGGCCGCCGCAACGGCCGACAGGTCGTCTACGCGCTCTACGACAACCACGTCGCCGCACTGCTCGACCAGGCCGTCTACCACATCGAGCACCTGCGCCTGGGCCTCAGCGACGCCGTCGACCCGCAGGACGCGGACGACGAGCACGAGCCGGTCGGCGGCGCCGCGCGCTGACGCGCCACAGCGCCCGATCGGAGCTCGGGCGCGCGTTCCACCGCCGGGGTCGGGCCTCAGGTGAGCGCCCCGTCGGCCTCGGCCGACCGGCCGGAGACCACGGGGTCGACCCGGGCCTGACGGGCCAGCAGGTCGGCGAAGGCCACGGTGAGCGGATCGGGGCGGGTGCGGGTGTAGGCGGTGAGGATGCGCAGGACCGGCGGGTCCGGGCGCAGCAGGGCGCCCTCGAAGTGGGCCGGGACGATGTTGGCGGGCACCAGGGCGGGGCCGAGCCCGGCCGCGGCCAGCAGCGGGGCGGCCGAGGTCTGTTCGGCACGGATCGCCGCCCGGGGGTGGAAGCCCGCCCGGGCGCAGACCTGGTCGAGCAGGTCGGCGAGGCCGTTGTCGGGGGCGTAGTGGACCCAGTCGCGGTCGGCGAGTTCGGTGAGGGCGACGGTCCCGGCGGGGCGGTCGGCCAGCGGGTCGTCGGCGGGCAGGACGACGGTGAACTCCTCGACGCCGAGCTCCCGGATCGGCCCCTCCCAGCCGCTCGGCGCCGGGCCGATGGCGAGGTCGGCGCGGCCCGCGGCCATGGCCTCCCGGAGCGCGTCGGTGTGGGGGTACTCGCGCAGCCGGATCCGCACGCCGGGGTGACGGCGGCGCCACTCCCGCAGCACGGGCGGCAGGATGCCGAGGCTGACGGAGTAGACGACGGCGACCTCCAGTTCGCCCTCCTCCAGGCCGGCCGAGCGGCGGGCCGCAGCCTGCAGCCGCTCGGCCTCGGCGAGTGCGGCGCGGGCGTGCGGCAGGACCGCCCGGCCCATCGGGGTGAGCCGCACCGAGCGCGGCAGGCGCTCCAGCAGCGGGCCGCCGAGGGCGCCCTCCAGGGCGCGGATCTGGTGGGACAGCGCGGGCTGGGTGACGTGCAGCTGTTCGGCCGCACGGGTGAACGATCCGGTGTCGACCACGGTCGCCAGGTATTCGAGCTGTCTGAGCGTCGGCGTTGCCATGAACAGATTTTATCGCCGAGGTAGAAAACAAGCCTTGGACTCATCAGTGCTGGTCGGGAGAGGGTCGTGGTGCGGCCGCCGCGGGAAGCAGCGGGCGGCCGGTTCCCCGATCATCCGAAGGAGTTCCACCATGTCCGACACCACCTCCCTCCAGGGGCAGCGGCTCGTCGTGGTCGGTGCCGGTTCGCGCACCGGGCGGGCCGTCGCCAAGTCCGCCTCGGCGGCCGGCGCCTCCCTGGTGCTGGCCGGCCCCGACCCGCGCAAGCTGGAGTGGACGGCCGGCGAGCTGTCCGGACCGTCCGAGGTGATCGCCCTGGACATCGCCGACGAGGCGTCGATCGCCGCCTTCGCCGCCCGGGCAGGCCGCTTCGACCACCTGGTCTCGACCGCCGCGATGCCGGCCAACGGCCCGCTGCGGGAACTCGAAGCGGCCGACGTGCAGCGGGCGTTCGCGGCGAAGGTGATCGGCCCGCTGCTGCTGGCCAAGCACCTGGTCGGTCAGGTCTCCGAGAGCGGTTCGTTCACCTTCTTCTCCGGTGTGGCCGCGTGGCGCCCGGCGCCCGCGCGCACGGTGATGGCCACCACCAACGGCGCGCTGGCCTTCCTGGTGCAGGCGCTGGCGGTGGAGATCGCGCCGGTCCGGGTCAACGCCGTCTCCCCCGGCATCGTCGACACCGGCTCCTGGGACGGCCTGGGCGCCGACAAGGACGCGTTCCTGCGCGGGGTCGCCGAGCGCAACCCGGCCCGGCGCGTCGGCACCCCGGAGGACCTGGTCAAGGCCGTCCGCTACGCCATCGACAACCCGTACGTCACCGGCACGGTGCTGCACGTCGACGGCGGCGGCCGACTCGCCTGACCCGCCGGGCTGCCGGGCCCGCTCCGGCGGCATGGTTCCCCCACCCCGGCCGGTCGGGCTTCCGACCGGCCGACCACCCCCGCACGCCCCGAACCGCCGGCGTGCCCCCCCGAACCGAGGAGCTGTTCCCATGCGCTCGCGCACCCCGATCCGTACCGCCGCCGTCCTCGCGGCGGTGGCCGGCCTGGCGGGCGGCACCGCCGCGGCCGCCCCCGTCCACGACAGCGGCCACCACGACTCCGCACGCGACTGGCCGCAGCGCCTGATCGACCGTTCGCCCGGCCTCGTCCAGCCGAAGGCGCTCACCGCGGACCGCTCGATCGGCGCCCGGCGCGCCGCCCAGGAGGTCCACCTGGCCCAGCAGTTGTACACGTTCTGGAACACCGGGCAGCAGCGCTACCTGGACGCGGCGATCAGCCCGCAGTTCCGGGACAACACGCTGCCGCCGGGCCGCCCGCAGGGCCCCGCCGGGCCGGCCTTCGCCTCGACGAACTTCCGCGCCGCGGTGCCGGACCTGACCTGCGAGCTGTCCGACCTCCTGATCAGCGGTGACAGGATCACCGCCCGACTGGTCTTCCGCGGCCACTTCACCGGCACCTTCGACGGCGTGCGGGGGCAGGGCCAGAACATCGAGTTCAACGCCATCGACATCCAGCACGTCGGGACCGACCAGATCACCGAGGACTGGCACATCGAGGACAACGCGACCCTGCTGGCCCAGCTGGGCGTCCGGGCCTGAGGCCGTGCCGGGCCCACGCGGCCCTGCGGGCGGTAGCCGGGCGAAGGCCGTCACCACGTCGGTGAACTCGACCTGCGGCTCGTCCGCCAGGAGTTCCGGGAAGCGCGCCAGCAGGTCGGTCACGCAGGAGGAGGCGACGTGGGCCTCGCGCGCCCGTCCTCCCCCGCTCTCACCACGGCCGCGCCCCGGTCACGGGCGCTCGGCGGCCACCGACGGTACCCGCCCGGCCGTCGGCCGTCACCCGGGTGCCGGGCCGTGGTGGCGGCGCCGCCCGGCGACCAGCACCGTGGTCGGGGGGCGACGATCCGCAGGACGGCCGGCCAGGGACGGTGCAGATGAACGCGAACGACTCCGCTCCCCGCGTCGTGGTCGGCGTCGACGGCTCGCCGTCGTCGTACGCCGCGCTGCGCTGGGCGGCCCGGCACGCCACGCTGATCGGCGGCGTGGTGGACGCGGTCGGCGCCTGGGAACCCCCCAGCCACTTCGGCTGGTCGGCGCCCGTGGTCGACAGCACCTTCGACCGGGAGCTGGCCGAACGGCGGTTCGCCGAGGAACTGCACACCGTGCTCGGCGAGGACTCCCGGGTGCGGGTCCGCCAGACGATGGTCATGGGCGACCCCTCCGACGTCCTCCTGGACGCGGCCCGGGGCGCCGAGCTGCTGGTGGTCGGCAGCCACGGCCGCGGCGGCTTCACCCGCACCCTGCTCGGCTCGGTGAGCACCCACTGCGCGCAGCACGCCGCCTGCCCCGTGGTCATCGTCCGGGCCCCATGACGAGAGGAACACCGGACACCATGCCGTACATCACCGTCGGCCAGGAGAACTCCACCCCCATCGACCTCTACTACGAGGACCACGGCTCCGGGCAGCCGGTCGTCCTCATCCACGGGTTCCCACTCGACGGGCACTCCTGGGAGCGGCAGAGCGCCGCGCTGCTGGACGCCGGCCACCGGGTGATCACCTACGACCGGCGCGGCTTCGGACAGTCCTCCCAGCCCACCACCGGCTACGACTACGACACCTTCGCCGCCGACCTCCACACCGTGCTGGAGACCCTCGACCTGCGGGACGCCGTGCTGGTCGGCTTCTCGATGGGCACCGGGGAGGTCGCCCGCTACCTGTCCCGGTACGGCTCCGGCCGCATCGCCAAGGCCGCCTTCCTGGGCTCCCTGGAGCCCTGCCTGCTGAAGACCGACGACAACCCGGAGGGGGCCGGTCCGAAGGACTTCTTCGACGGGATCGTCGCCGCCGTGAAGGCCGACCGCTACGCCTACTACACCGCCTTCTACCGGGACTTCTACAACCTCGACGAGAACCTCGGGAGCAGGATCAGCGCGGAGGCCGTCCGCAACAGCTGGAACGTCGCGGCGAGCGGCGGCTTCTTCGCCGCCGCCGCGGCGCCGTCCACCTGGTACACGGACTTCCGGGCCGACATCCCGCGCATCGACGTGCCGGCCCTGATCCTGCACGGGACCGCCGACCGCATCCTGCCGATCGACAGCACCGGGCGCCCCTTCCACCGGGCGCTGCCCTCCGCCGAGTACGTGGAGGTCGAGGGCGCGCCGCACGGCCTGCTCTGGACCCATGCCGAGGAGGTCAACGCGGCGCTGCTCGCCTTCCTGGCGAAGTAGTGGCACCGCACGCACGCACCGCCGGTGCGACCGTCCGAGGCAGCGCCCGCCGGGGCGTCGGGGGCGGGCCGTGGAGGCCGACAGAGCCGGTTGTCGTGCGCGCGGCCCTCCTGTCACGCATCCGCTGCCTGGTGGCGGCCGAGGACGCCGACGAGATCCGCACTCCGGACGGGGGCGGCTACGGTGGCTGACGCCATCCGCCCTTCTGCGCCCCGCCCTTGTCCGCCGTACGCCCTGGCCCTGCCCCTGTCACCCCGTCCGGTCCGCCCCCGAGGAGTACGCCGATGACCGACCTCACCCGCCCGCACCTGCTCGCGGCCATCGAACTCGCCGCCTCCGCCCGCGCCCACGGCAACCACCCCTTCGGCGCGCTGCTGACCGACGCGTCCGGAGGCGTCCTGCTCACGGCCGAGAACACCGTGCTGACCGACCACGACGTCACGGCGCACGCGGAGACCAACCTGGTCCGCCAGGCCTGCCGCACCCTGGCCCCGCACCAGCTCTCCGCGACCGTCCTGTACAGCAGCACCGAGCCGTGCGCGATGTGCGCCGGCGCGATCCACTGGAGCGGCATCCGGAAGGTCGTCTACGCGCTCGCCGCCACCGAGCTGAACGCCATCGCGGGAGTGGACCCGGACGAGCCGGTGCTCGACCTGCCCTGCCGCCAGGTCTTCGCAGCCGGCGGCGGCACCGTGGAGGTCTCCGGCCCGCACCTCTTCGAGGAGGCCACCGCCGTGCACACGGGGTACTGGGGCTGACCGGATCGCCACCCTCCCCGGAGGGCTTCTCCGCCGTCGAGCACGCGGTGGCCGCCGCGGAGCGGGAAACTTGACCCCGGGCGCGCACCGACCCCGCAGGCCGAGCGGCAGGAGACGGCGATGAGCAGCACGCGACCCCTACCGGCGGAGACCTGGGCCTGGGCGGTGGAGCGCCCCGGGCCGGTCGGCGGGCCGGGGCCGGGCCCACTGGTCCGGGAGCGGCGGCCGCTGGGCGCGCCCGGCCCGCAGGAGGTCCTGGTCGAGGTGGAGGCCTGCGGGGTGTGCCGCACCGACCTGCACCTCGCGGAGGGGGACCTCTCCCCCAGGCTGGCCCGGTGCACGCCCGGGCACGAGGTGGTCGGGCGCGTGCTGGCGGCGGGGGCCGGGGTCGAGGGCTTCGCCGTCGGGGACCGGACCGGGGTGGCCTGGCTGGCCCGGACCTGCGGCAGCTGCGGGTACTGCCGCAGCGGGCGGGAGAACCTCTGCCCCGCGTCGCGCTACACCGGCTGGGACCGGCACGGCGGCTACGCCGGACACCTCACCGCGGACGCCCGCTTCGCCTACCGGCTGCCCGAGGGCCCGCCCGCCGAGGAGCTGGCCCCGCTGCTGTGCGCCGGGATCATCGGCTACCGGGCCCTGGAACGGGCCGAACTCCCGGCGGGCGGGCTGCTCGGCATCTACGGCTTCGGCGCGTCCGCGCACCTGACCGCCCAGATCGCCCTCGCCCGGGGCGCCCGGGTGGCCGTGTTCACCCGGGCCGCGGCGGCCCGCCGGCTGGCGCTGGACCTCGGCGCCGTCTTCGCCGGCGACTCCTACGACCCGCCCCCGCAACCGCTGGACGCCGCCATCCTGTTCGCACCGGTCGGCGAACTCGTGCCCGTCGCCCTCACCGCGCTGGACCGCGGCGGCACGCTCGCCGTGGCCGGCATCCACCTCACCGACATCCCGGAGCTGAACTACCGGCGACACCTCTTCCAGGAACGCACCCTGCGCAGCGTCACCGCCAACACCCGCGCCGACGGGCTGGCCTTCCTGGCCGAGGCGGCCCGCACCCGCCCGGTGGTCCACGTCAGCCGCTACCCCCTGCGCCGTGCCGACGCGGCGCTCGCGGACCTCGCCGCGGACCGCGTGACGGGCGTCGCGGTACTCGTCCCGGAGTAGCCCGACGCGGGCCTCCGCCCGCCCGGTCGGTGCCTGCGACAGCCGCCGTACCCGGCGAAGGCCCGGGCAGCCACGGGATCGCCGGGCACGCCGCCCCGGTGGTGGTCGGCGTCCCGCACGCGATCCGGCCGCCCGACGCGCTCGGGCGTCGGGCGGCCGGGGGAACGGCGGGGTCAGGAGGTTCAGAAGGTGAGGTTCCAGGCGTCGATCGTGCCGGTGTCGCCGGAGGCGCCGTCCTTCACCCGGAGCTTCCAGGTGCCGTTCGCCGCACTCGCGGCGGCGTTGACGGTGTAGGTCTTGGCGACGTTGTCGGTGCTGTCGCTGTTCGGGAAGTCCTCCAGGAGGTAGACCGTGCCGTCGGGCGCGACCAGGGAGAGGACGAGGTCGCCGCGGTAGGTGTGCTTGATGTCCACGCCGACCTTGAGCGCCGCCGGGGCGTTGCCGCTGACGCCGGTGACGGTGATCGGGCTCTCCACCGTGGTGTTGTCGGGGATCGCCACGTCGGCGGTGTTCTCGACGTACGTGCCGGTGGGCGGGGTGGCACCGCCGACCGCCTTCAGCGCGTCGACCTGGCCCTCGCCGAAGAAGCCGTTGACGGCGGTGGTGCCGGTGCAGCGGCTGTCGGAGGCGGGGCAGGCCAGGTCGTTGGCCTGGCTCGCCAGCCGGGCCCGGATGTCCGCCGGGGTGAGCGACGGGTTGGTGCTCGCGATCAGCGCGGCCACCCCGGTGACGTGCGGGGAGGCCATCGAGGTGCCGCTCTTGGTGCCGTACTTGCCGCCGGGCAGGGTCGAGTAGACGCCGGTGGCGCCGTCGCCGCCGGGCGCCGCGACGTCGATGACGCCCCGGCCGAAGTTGGAGTAGGAGGCCTTGCCGCTGCCGCTGCCCGTGGCAGCGACGGTCACCACGCCGGGGAGTTCGGTGGGGATGTCGAGGCAGGCGTTGCTGATGGTCCGGGTGACCTTGGTGGAGTCGTTCGGGCTCTCGCTGTCGGTGGTCTTGTTGGCCAGGTCGTAGTTGGAGTTGCCGGCCGCCGCGACCTGCAGCGAGCCCTTGCCCTCGGCGTACTCCTGGGCGCGCTTGACGCCCTCGATGATGGCCGCCTGGTCGAGGTCGTTCGGGCAGTTGAACTGCCAGGGGTCGGTGTAGTAGCTGTTGTTGGTGACCTTGAAGCCGTGGTCGCCGGCCCAGACGAAGCCGCAGACGGTGTTCTCGGCGTAGAAGAGGGTGCTGGTCGGCTCGGCGATCCGGACCGAGGCGATCTTCACGCCCGGTGCGACGCCGATGACGCCCTTGCCGTTCTTCGCGGCCGCGATGGTGCCGGCGACGTGGGTGCCGTGGGTGTCCACGTCGCGCCAGGCGCCGGTACGGGTGTCGGGCTTGCCGTAGGCGCAGGAGGCCGAGTCGGCGGCGTCGAAGTTCGGTGCGAGGTCCTGGTGCTGGTCGTCCA
The DNA here is from genome assembly GCF_053612025.1 of Kitasatospora sp. NPDC054768. NCBI lineage: Bacteria > Bacillati > Actinomycetota > Actinomycetes > Kitasatosporales > Streptomycetaceae > Kitasatospora > Kitasatospora sp. NPDC054768. Next base: position 9,267 of record NZ_JBSHBN010000174.1, on the reverse strand, counting down.
CGCCGGTGTCGAGCACGCCGACCTTGACGGACGGGGAGCCGGTGGTGACGTTCCAGGCCTGGTCGGCCTTGATCTGGGTCATGTCCCAGCGGTTGGACTCGGTGAGCGTGGTGGCCGCCTGGGCGGGGTTGGCGGGCAGGGCCGGGTTGTACGCGTCGGCGGGCACGTCGGAGGTGCGGGTCGCGCCGACCTGCTGGATGCCGGTGACGGTCCGCAGCTCGGCGGCGAAGCCGGCGCTGGTGGAGTGGGCGACGATGACGCCGATCGCGTCGTAACTCGCGAAGACCGTACCGCCCTTGGCGGCGACGGCGGTCTTGGCGGCGGCGATGTCGGCGGGGGCGCTGATCACCAGGTAGGCGCGGGTGCCGGCGGCCCAGCCGGCCGCGGTGCCCGCGGCGGCGGGGGCCTGGGCGGCGGGGGCCTGGGCGGCGGGCGCGGAGACGGCACCGGGGACGGTGGGGGTGGTGGTCGTGGTGGCGGCGGTCGCGAACGCGGTGGGGGTGGCGAGCGCCATGGCCGAGAGCACGGCGAGGGCTGCGGCCGGGCGGCCGAGCCGCCGGGATATCAGGGGTGACACGTGTCCTCCTAATCGGCCCGTGCGTGAGGGGGATCGCACAGGAATTGAAGGAAACATGCCAGATTGGGCAGGAGTTGGGGAAGACTTTACGCCCGACGACTTCTCACGGAGACGTTACGTTTTGATGTCGCGGGGTCCGCGGCGCCCCAGGTGGGGTGCGCACGGCCGACTGCAGGGCACCCGGCGGGGCCTCCCTCGCGGTGGGTCCGGCGGGGCCGATGAACGGCCGGGCGGCGTCCGTCAGTTCACGAAGCACTTCCGCATCGTGGCGCCCACAGGGCTCACCGGCGATGAAAATAGACCCTGAACTCCAAGCCGTACAGCCGCCCTCGGACCTTCGTCCTGATCCAGAGCGAGAACAGGTCCGCGTCGCCGTGGCTGGAGCGGTTCTCAGTACGGACACGCCGACTCAGATACTCGAACGACAGCATCTCCCGATCGACCAACAGGCCGGGGATCCGTTCGACCGAACCGTGCAGCAGATAGAGACACATCAGGTCCACCGGATGTGTGTCGTGTGCCAGCCGCGTAAGGAATCCATCGGAAAAACTGTCCCGCAAAGGTGTCTCCAGTCGTCCCACCCGCCCTGTCCCCGCATCCTGGGCACGGGGTGAATCCACGGCCTTCGGGACGGTTTTCGGCGCCGCTTCGAACCGGCCCGGCTCCTTCCCGGCCTCCCCGACCGGCGAGGCATGAGCTCGACGTCCCACGCCCCACGTCCCACGTCGCTGGTCGCTCGATCCGCCGAGGCCTCAGGGATCCCTCGGGGGCGGCCTTCGACCTGAGGTGGAGTTCCACGGGCGGGAAGATGGACCCCGGGGCGGACATGCCCCGGACCTGAGGCGGACGCCTCGCGTCGCGACCGCCTGGCACTGTGTCAACTGTCTTTGTTGAAACGGATGTTGATGGCATTCGTCGGTCGGATTCAGGAGGACGGCATGGCGGACGGGGCGGCGGATCCGAGGCTTCGGAGGATCGGATCGAAGGGTCGGCGGTGGCGGGGCACGGCCGGGCGGTCGGCGGTCGTCGTACTCGCCGGCGCGGGCCTGCTGGCGACCTCGGCTCCGGCCGCCGGCGCGACGGACGCCCCGGCGGCGCCCTACCGGGTGGCGGCGGGCGGGGCGCGTACAGCGGACGGGGCACGGAAAGCGGACGGGGCGGCCCTGGACGCGGTGGTCCGGGCCATGGTGCGGGAGGGCGGCGCAGCGGCGACGCTGGCCCGTGTCCGGGAGAACGGCTCCACGGCCTGGAAGGGTGCGGCCGGCGTGGCCGACCTGGCCACCGGCGCCCCCGCCGATCCGGACGGCCGGTTCCGGATCGGCAGCGTCACCAAGACCTTCGTCGCGACGGTGGTCCTCCAGCTCGTCGCGGAACACCGACTCGGCCTCGACGACTCCGTCGAGAGCCGCCTGCCGGGCGTGGTGCGGAACGGCGCCGGCATCACCGTGCGCCAACTGCTCAACCACACCAGCGGCATCCACGACTTCACCGAGGACCCGGCGTTCGACGCCGGCAACGAGGCGACGCTGCGGCAGTGGCTGGCGGGTGGGCGCTGGACGTCCTACCGACCGCAGCAGCTCGTGGACATCGCCGACAAGTACCCGCCGTACTTCGCCCCCGGACAGGGCTGGCACTACTCCAACACCGACTACGTGCTCGTCGGCATGATCATCGAGCGCCTCACCGGCCGCAGTTGGGCGCAGGAGGTGGACCGCCGCATCATCCGGCCGCTGGGTCTGACGGGCACCTCGATGCCCATCGACTCGCCCTTCATTCCCGGCTCGCACGCGCACGGCTACTACAAGCTCGCCACCGGCCCCGCCGACGTGACGCTGCTCAACCCGTCGATGGCATCCTCGGCCGGGGCGGGCATCTCCACCACCGCGGATCTCACCCGCTTCATCTCCGCCCTGCTCGGCGGGCAACTGCTCGGCCCGGCCGAACTCGCCGAGATGAAGCGCACCAGCGGCCCGGGCGAGGCCGTCGGCTACGGGCTCGGACTCCAGCGGATGACCACGCCCTGCGGCGAGTTCTGGGGACACAGCGGCGGCATCCCCGGCTACAACACCCTGCTGGTCGGCGAGGTCACCGGAAAGCGGCAGTTCGCCACCTCGATCAACCGGTACGACCTGTCCGACCCCGCCGCGATGCAGCGGACCTCCAACGACCTGTACTCCACGGGCACCTGCGGCGGCCGGCAGCCGGCCGCCTCGCCGTCGGCCCTCCCGTCCGCCGCCGCGACACCGCGGTCCACCGGACCGCTCACCTGATCCGAGCCCCGGATCCGCGCGCCCGCACGGCCACGGACGCGTGGATCACCTGGGTGTTCAGCAGCAGTCGCAGCCCGGCCGGCAGCCGCAGGCGTCCGACTCCCTGCCGGGCGGCGGGGTGAGCCCGGCGGGCGCGCAGCAGCGGCCCTTCTCGTCGGCCTCGGTGCGGGTGCGGTCGTCGGCGTCGGCGACCACGGCGGTGCGCAGGTCGTCCAGCGCGTGCCCGAGCCGCTCGTCGGCGAGCTCGTACCGGGTGCGGCGCCCCACCGGCACCGCCACCACGCGGCCGCAGTCGCGCAGGCACGCCAGGTGGCGACCGGGCAGCATGAGCATGTCCGTAATGAACGATTGTGTTCCCTATGCCCCGGGGATACCGTCGGTAGTGGTGAACGAATCCGCCCCCTGCCCGCCGTTCACCCTCGAACCCATTTGGGGGACCGCCATGGCCACCTCGCGCGCCCTGGCCGAGGCTTCGCCCGCGACCGCACGTCGGGGCCAGCACCCGGGGATCGCTCTCACCGTCATCGCGGCGACACAGCTGATGGTCGTCCTGGACATCACGATCGTGAACATCGCACTGCCGCACATCCAGTCGGCGCTGGGGTTCAACACCACCGAACTGTCCTGGGTGATCAACGCCTACACGCTCACCTTCGGCGGGCTGCTGCTGCTCGGCGGGCGGGCCGGCGACATCCTCGGGCGGCGGCGGGTGTTCATGGTCGGCGTGCTGGTGTTCAGCCTGGCCTCGCTGCTCGGCGGCGTCGCGCAGTCCTCGGCCTGGCTGCTGGCGGCCCGGGCGCTCCAGGGCCTGGGCGGCGCCATCGCCTCGCCGACCGCGCTGGCGCTGATCGCCACCAACTTCAAGGAGGGCCCGGAGCGCAACCGGGCCTTCGGGGTGTTCTCGGCCGTGGCCGGGGCCGGTGGCGCGATCGGGCTGATTCTCGGCGGCATGCTGACCTCCTGGCTGTCCTGGCGCTGGGTGTTCTTCGTCAATGTGCCGATCGGCATCGCGATCGCACTGCTGGCGCCGCTGTACATCAACGAGTCCGAGCGCCACCCCGGGCGTTTCGACCTGACCGGCGCCTTCACCGCCACGGCGGCCATGGTCTCGCTGGTGTACGGCTTCATCCGTGCCTCCGACCACGGCTGGACGGACCCCGTGACGCTGACCGCCTTCAGCCTCGCCGCCGCGCTGCTGGTCGCGTTCCTGTTCAACGAGCGGCGGGTGCCGCAGCCGATCACCCCGCTGCACCTGTTCCGCGACCGCAACCGCTCGGGCGCGTACGGGCTGATGCTCTGCGTGGCCGCGACGATGTTCAGCATCTTCTTCTTCATCACCCTGTTCGTGCAGGAGATCCTCGGCTTCAGCCCGCTGCGGGCCGGCTTCGCGTTCCTGCCGATCAGCGTGGCGATCATCGCCGCCGCCCAGTTCGCCGCCCGCAACCAGCTGCGCTGGGGCCCCAAGCCCTTCCTGGTGACCGGCTCGCTGCTGGTGCTGAGCGGGGTGGTCTGGGCGACGCAGATCGACATCGACAGCACCTACGTCGGCGGCATCCTCGGCCCGACCCTGCTGTTCGGCTTCGGCATGGGCTCGATCTTCGTCCCGGTGATGCTGACCGCCGTCTCCCACGTCGCCCCGCACGAGACCGGCGCGGCCACCGGCATGCTCAACACCACCCAGCAGGTGGGCGGCTCGCTCGGCCTGTCGATCCTGGTCACGGTGTTCGGCACGGCCAGCCGCAACGAGGCCCGGCAGCAGGCCGGGGCATTCCTGCGGCAGGCCACCCCGCAGCAGCTCGCCCAGTTCCGGGCCACCGGCCGGCTCCCGGCGCCGTACTCCTCGCAGGTGCTGGTGCACGGCATCGCCAGCGCGTTCCAGATGGGCCTGGTCTTCGCGGCACTGGCGGTGACGATCGCGGTGTTCGTCATCAAGGTCGGCCACCTGCCGGTGCCGCCGGCCGTCAGTCCTTCGGGGGGCGGCGCTTGACAGGGCGTCGGGGTGACCGGGAGAGTCTTTCTTGCAATGGTTTTCATCTTCGATAACCGGTGCGGGTGAGCGCTGCCCGTTCCGCCGGTCACCGCCGCCCGCCACCGGTCGAAGCCCACGCATCCCCGAAAGAGGACCTCCATGTCGCTCGACGTCTCCCCCGCCCTCCTCGCCCAGGCCCACCAGGGCCGCGTGGACGAGGCCGACTTCCTCGACACCGTCCGCACCTCCCTCCCGTACGCCTACCAGGTCGTGTCCGGGCTCAGCACCGAACTCGCCACCGGCCAGGAGGAGTTCACCACCGACAACACCACGCCCAGCGACGAGCAGCGCGCCCAGCTGCTGCGCGCGCTCGCCAGCAACGCGATCCGGGGCAGCCTGGAGAGCCACTTCGGGGTGAAGCTCGCCTTCGTCAACTGCCACCGCGTCGGCGCCTTCCGCCCCGGCGCCGAGGACGGCGCGGCGTACCGCGAGTTCACCTCGCTGCACAACCAGATCCGCAACCAGAGCCCGGAGCTGCGCAGCTGCTGACAGCCCCCGGAGGCGGCCAGGACGCGACCCGAGCACAGCCCGGGCGCGACCCGGATCGCGGCGGCTCCCACCCTGCCCACCGGGGTGGGAGCCGCCGCACGTGACACCCGCGTTGCGCCGTGTTGCGGGCCGGTGACCGGATCGTGCGTCGATCTTGTCGGACGGCGCGGCGGCCGCTTACGTTCGAAACGCACCATCTCGACCGGCCCTCACCCGGCCGCCCCTCACCCCCGCGGAGCCCACCATGTCGCCGACCCCTCGCCCGCTGCGGAAACTCGGCTTCCTGACCATCGGGCTCTTCGACGAGGCGGACCCCCGCCGCGGCCACGAGTCCACCCTCGACCTCATCGCCCTCGGCGAGCGGCTCGGCTTCGACAGCGCCTGGCTGCGCCACCGCCACCTCCAGTACGGCATCTCCTCCCCGATCGCCGTCCTCGCCGCCGCCACCCAGCGCACCAGCCGCATCCAGCTCGGCACCGCCGTCACCCCGCTCGGCTGGGAGAACCCGCTGCGGCTCGCCGAGGACCTGGCCACCGTGGACGTGCTCTCCGGCGGCCGGCTCAACCCCGGCTTCAGCGTCGGCCCGCCCACCCACTACGAGCAGGTGCGCGGCACGCTCTACCCGGACACCGGCGAGCAGGAGGACTTCAGCCCCCGGCGCGCCGAACGGCTGCTCGCCCTGGTCCGCGGCGAGGACGCCTCCGACTTCGCCGGCACCGAGGGCATCGAGGTGTACTCCCGCCGCGTCCAGCCGCACTCCCCCGGCCTGGCGTCCCGGCTCTGGTACGGCGCCGGCAGCCTGCGCTCGGCCCGCTGGGCCGGCGAGCAGGGGCTCAACCTGCTCACCAGCAGCGTGGTGAAGCCGGAGAGCGAGGAGGGCCCGCTCGACTTCGCCGCCATCCAGGCCGCCCAGATCCGCGCCTTCCGCGAGCGCCACCCCGACGGCGAGCGCGCCCGGGTCTCCCACGGCCTGGTGGTCATCCCCACCGACAGCGCCACCCCCGAGCAGCGCGCCAAGTACCGGGCCTACGCCCTCGCCCGCACCCCGCGCACCCTCGCCCCGCAGGGCCCGGCCCGGCTGCTGTTCGCCCCCGACCTGGTCGGGACGACCGAGGAACTCGTCGAACGGCTGCACGCCCACGCCGGCTACCGCGAGGTGGACGAGGTCGCCTTCGCCCTGCCGTTCACCTTCGAACACGAGGACTACGTACAGATCCTCACCGACCTGGCGACCCGGCTCGGGCCCGCCCTCGGCTGGCGTCCGCAGCCGACGCCCGCCGAGGGCTGACCCGCCCGGCCCTACCCCTGTCCCTGGCCCTGTCCCTGCCCCTGCCCCTGTCCCTGTCCCTGTCCCTGTCCGCAACAGGCGGACAGGCAGCGGGAGTCGGCCGCAACCACCGCGTCCGGCACGGCGTCCCAAGCCGGTACGGACGGACGGCCACCCCGGCCGGACGCCACCCCGGGGGGAGACCGCGATGGGGCCCTACCACGCCGCACCCGTACCGCCGCCGCCCGCCCTGCACCCCTGTCCGAACTGCGGGCTCACCGACCAGGTCCGCGGCGTCCCGGCCGTGTACCACACGGGGAGGACGCGGGTCACCACCCGGCCCTCGCAGGGGAGCGGCGACCATCGGACCCGCGAGGTCGTCTCCGACCTCGCCCGCGCCCTGGCACCCGTCCCGATCCGGGACCAGCCACCCGGCCGCGCGGCGACGGTGCTGGGCGCCGTCGCCCTCGTGATCGCCTTCTTCACCTTCTTCGCCGGGAACTTCGCCCGGCAGTTCGACGACGACGCGCCCGCCTTCGCCGCGCCGGTCCGGGACCACCACGCCTTCGAGATCCCCGTGGTGATCCCGGTGGTCGCCGTCATCGCCGGAACCGTCCTTCTCGTCACCGCGGCCGCGCTCCGCGCCTCCGCCGACCGCGAACTCGCCGGCCGGCCCCGGGCCGAACACCTCTGGGCCCAGGCCTGGTACTGCGCCCGCTGCGGCACCGCCCACTTCCCGCCCACCACCGGCGCGCCCACCGGCGTGCCGACGGCCGCCCTCAGCCTCCCGGAGTTCCGCCGCATCGTCTGGACGGCCGGCGGCTACGGCCACCTCGCGGGCCGGTACTGACTCAGAACTCGCTGGTGTCGAGGTCGAGTTCGAACGGCTCGGGCAGTCGCACCGGCACCCCGAACGGGTGCGGCCCCTCGACCCGGGTCCAGCCGAGCGCGCCGGGTTGGGAGAACAGCGTGCAGGCCCGCTCCTGCCGGTCCACCAGGAGGTAGAGCGGCGCACCGAACTGGGCGTAGCGCCGGCGCTTCACCGTCCGGTCGGTGTCGGCGCTGGAAGGCTCGGTCGCCTCGACCACCAGCAGCGTCCGATCGGGCGTCAACGCCCCGTCGTGTCCGGCCAGTTCGGTCGGCACGACGGCCAGGTCGGGCACGTAGCGGTCCGCCGTGCCCGGCAGGGCCAGATCGCCGGAACCGGAGCACAGGCCGCTCGGCCGCAGGACCGGGGCGAGCTGCTGCCGGAGCAGGTCGACGGTGCTCTGGTGCGCCCAGGAGTGCGTCACCGGGACGGTGGCCCCCTCGATGATCTCGGTCTCCACGGGGCGAAGCCTGGTCGCTCTCCAGCGATGTCCCGCTCTGGCCAATTGAACAAGCGCTTGCTTAGAATCGGGCGCGTTCAGCCGTCGAGCCCGAGCGCCCCAGGAGACGTCATGGCCGGAGCCACCGGAGTCAACCGTCAGATCCGCCTTGCCAGCCGGCCGCTCGGGGAGGTGCGTCCGGAGGACTGGACGCACGGGGAGGAGGCGGTGCCGGAGCCGGGCGAGGGCGAGTTCCTCGGGCGGACGCGGTACGTGTCGCTGGATCCGGCGATGCGGGGATGGCTGGACGACCGGCCGTCGTACCTGCCGCCGGTGGGACTGGGCGAGGTGATGCGGGCCGGCTCGGTGGTGGAGGTCGTGGCGTCGAACCACCCGGGGTTCCGGGTCGGGGACCACGTGGTCGGGGCCTTCGGGGTGCAGGAGTACGCGGTCTCGGACGGGAAGGGCGCGCTCACGGTCGATCCCGCGCTCGCGCCGCTGTCGACGTACCTGGGCGCCCTCGGGATCCCCGGGATGACGGCGTACTTCGGGCTGCTGGAGGTCGGGGCGCTGAAGGAGGGCGAGACCGTCGTCGTCTCCGGCGCCGCCGGGGCGGTCGGCAGCCTGGTCGGCCAGATCGCCAAGCTGAAGGGCTGCCGGGTGGTGGGCATCGCCGGCGGCCCGGAGAAGTGCGCGCTGCTCACCGGCGAGCTGGGCTTCGACGCCGCGATCGACTACCGCGCCGAGGACGTCCGCAAGGCCCTGCGCACCCACGCCCCGGACGGCATCGACGTCTACTTCGACAACGTCGGCGGCCCCGTCCTGGACGCCGCGCTGACCCGCCTGGCGATGCACGCCCGGGTGGTGGTCTGCGGCGCCATCAGCCAGTACAACAACGAGGGCGCCGTGCAGGGCCCGTCCAACTACCTGTCCCTGCTGGTGCGGCGGGCCCGGATGGAGGGCTTCGTGGTGTTCGACTACGCCCGCCGGTACCCGGAGGCCGCCGCCGAGCTCGCCGGCTGGATCGCGGGGGGCCGGATCAAGGTCAAGGAGCAGGTGGTGGAGGGCACCGTGGACGACTTCCCGGAGACCTTGGGGATGCTCTTCCGGGGCGAGAACACCGGCAAGCTGGTGCTGCGGCTCGTCTGACGCACGGACTCCCCGGGCGGCCGTCACCCCCGTACGGCCGCCCGGGGTCCCGGTCACGGGGCCCGGGATCGGGGCCCGGGCCCCGGGGTCGGACGCGGGGGCCGGGGGGGGGACACGGGCTGGCGGGTCAGAGGAGGCGCTTGATGTGGGCGGGCGGGCGGTAGGAGGCGGCGGTGGGG
>NZ_JBSHBN010000173.1:0-19654 GCF_053612025.1 Kitasatospora sp. NPDC054768 | reverse complement strand
CGGCGCACGGAATCCACCTCGATGATCCAACTGTCCGACAGAAATGGTCGGGCCGACCGAGGTTCGACCCCGGGATCCGACCCGGCCCGGCGGCCGGACGTCGCCGGGCCGGGTCCGGGTCCGGGCCCGCCGTGCGGACGGGCCCGACGACCGTTTCCCTTTTGCGGAGGGCGCTGGGGCAGACTGCCCACCATGCGATCAGATGATCAGAGAGGCGCCCTGCCCAAGCCCGTCCTGCCGGACCTCGCCGCCGCCCGCGCGATCGGCCCCGAGGCCGCCACGGAGGCCCGCTGGGAGGGGCTCGTCCTGTCGTGGGAATGGCTCCAGCAGGACATCGGGCACGGCCCCGGAAGCTGCAACGACGGCCTGGTGCGCCTGCTGAAGGCCGCCCGCGCGGAGCCCCGGCTGCGCCGGCTCTTCCCCTGGACCAGCCACTACAACCTGCACTTCAGCCTGTCGACCTCGTTCCCGTGGGCAGCCGCGGGCGTGCCGTTCGCCGTGCCGCAGGACGGCGGCGGCTACCAGATCCACGGCCCGGGCGGCTCCGGGGTGCTCGGCACGCCCGCCACCCCGGAGGAGGCCGTCGCGCTGCTGGTCGAACACCTCCCGCCGGACCTCGGGCCGGTGTTCAACCACCCGGCGGACGGGCCGCGCTGAGGCCGCCGGGGTGGCAGCGCCCCGCACCGGGGGTCACGATGAAAGCCCGGCCACCTGCGGCCCCGGCCCGATCGGAGCGCGATGAGCGACCAGCACAACGTCGTCCTGCTGACCTTCCCCGACGCCGCCGCCTGGCGCCCGGCCTTCGACGAGGCGCAGCACCTGCCGGGCCTGCGGATGGTGGCGGCGATGGAGCGCAGCGCCGACGGGCTGCTGGAGGTCGCGGACACCTTCACCCGGGGCGCGGGGGTGGCCACCGTCGGCTCGGGCGTGCTGGGCGGCCTGATCGGGCTGCTCGGCGGGCCGGTCGGCGTGCTGCTGGGCTTCGCGGCCGGCGCGGCGATCGGCAACGCGGCCGAGGAGCACCAGGCGAGCGAGGGCGGCGCCGGGCTGATCCTGCTCTCGCCCCGGGTGCCGGACGGCGGGGCGCTGCTCGCGCTGGAGGTCCGGGAGTCCTCGCCCGCCCCGGCGGACGAGCTGGCCGACCGGCACGGGGCCTCGGTCGAGCGGATCGACGCGCGCGAGTTCGCCGAGCAGGTCCGGGCGGCCGAGCAGAAGGCCGACGGGCAGAAGGCGGACGGCGCGGGGGCCTCCTGAGCGCACCGGCCTCGTGAGCCGGGGCCGGACGGGACCGGACATCTGGTCCCGTCCGGCCTCGCCGTCACTCCCCCGCCCTCACTCCGCCCGCCCTCACTCCGCCCGCAGCGCGTCCACCGTGCGCGCCCGCGCCGCCCGTACGGCCGGGAGCAGGGCGCCGAGCAGGGCGATCAGCACGCCGCCGAGGGCGAGCAGGACCAGCACCGGGGTGCCGAACACGTCCAGCGCGGAGGCCGGGAAGGTCAGCCCGGCGCTGCGGCCCATCGCGGGCACCGTCAGGCCGTGCAGCAGCAGGCCCGCCGGCAGTCCGACCGCGCCGCCGACGGCCCCGACCGGCACCACCGAGGCGAGGACGACGCCCACGGTCTGCGCCGGGGTCATGCCGAGCGCCTTGGTGACGCCCGTGTCCCGGGTGCGCTCGCGGATCTCCAGGACGACGGTGTTGAACACTCCGAGCCCGGCGACCACGAGCAGCAGCGCGGTCAGGGTGGCGGTGAGCGAGTTCAGTGCGGCGATCGAGCCGCTGGAGCCGTGCGGTCCGCCGGTGTCGGCGGTCATGTGCTCCGGGGCGAGCGCGGCGCCGAGGGCGGTGGCGTAGGCGGTCCGGTCGGTGCCGGGCTTCAGTTTGACGACCCAGAAGTCCGGCCTGGGGGCCGTGCCGGACGGGTAGCCGGCGGCGTCGGTGAACAGCTCGTTGGTCTGCACGTGCGGGTCGAAGACCTCGCCGACGATCCGGACGGTGACCGGCCGGCCGTGGCTCGTGAAGGTCACCCGGTCGCCGAGCCCGACGGAGGCCTCGGTCAGGAAGGTGGCCGGGGCGACGGCCTCGCCCGGGCCCCGGTACCAGCGCCCGGTGACCATCCGGTAGCCCGCCCAGGAGGAGTCGCCGTCGAAGGCGGTCACCGTGGTGGTGCCGGCCACCCCGGGGACGGTGACGTCCTCGGTGCCGTTGCCGAAGTACGCGGCGGTGCCCGGCCGGGCGTCCAGCGCCGCGGTGACGACGGCCCGGTCGGCCGGGACCGGCCTGCCCGCCGGACCCGCCCCGGGCGGGCCGTCCGGGCGCGTCGGGTGCACCACGAGGTCCCCGGCGTCCCGTGTCTTCGCCTGCTGCACCCAGCCCATCGTCCCGCCCATGCCCACCGCGAAGACGGCCGCCGCCGTGCCGAACAGCACCGCCGCGAGCATCCCGGCCGCGCGGGCCGGGCGGGCGAAGGGCTGGGCGAGGCCGAGGGTCAGCGGGCGGGGCAGCGGCAGCCGGGCGGCCAGTGCGGCGGCCCGGGTGGCGAACGCGTCCCGCCGGGTGCCGCCCGCCGTACGGCCGACGGCGAGCGCGTCCACCGTGCGCAGCCGTCCGGCCCGGGCGGCGGCGGCCCAGGCGACCAGGGTGACGGCGGCCAGGGTGCCGCCCGCGACGGCGGCGTCCACCCGGGGGGCGAGGCCCGAGGCGGTGGTGCCGTAGAGCGATCCGGTGGTGGCGAGCACCGGGACGGTCAGTGCGTTGCCCGCGACCACCCCGAGCAGGGTGCCGGCGCCGGCCGGGATCAGCGCCTGGGCGACGTACGCGCGCACCACCTGGGCGGGGGTGCAGCCGAGCGCCTTGAGCACGCCGATCCGCCGGGTGGCGGTGCCTACGGCACCGGCCACCACATTGCCCGCGACCAGGACCGACATGGCCATCCCGAGCAGGCCGAAGGCGACCATGAAGGGCAGGAACAGGGCGGTGTTGCGGTCCGAGCCCTGCTTGGCGGTGAGCCAGGACTGCGCACCGGTGAGCGCCCCGCCGGGGGCGGCCGCGGCCACGGCGGCCCGGTCGGCGACCATGGCGTCGGCGCTGCCGGTGTCCGTGAAGCGGTAGAGCATCTCGTAGCCGGGGGTGCTGCCGGGTGCGGTGAGGGCGGCGATGCCGTCCGGGGTCACCCAGGCGTCCGAGGTCCGGCTGACGGAACGGGCGAAGCCGACGACCTTGAGGGTGGGCGCGCCCGGCAGGCCGGGCAGCCGCAGGGTGCCGCCCGGTTGCCGGGGCTTGTCGCCGTACCCGGCCTCGATCACCACCTCGCCCGGCTGCTGCGGCCAACTCCCTTGGAGCAGAGTGACGTCGTCGACCCCTGCGGTGGCCGCGGCGCGGCCGGTGACGGTCATCGGCGCCATCGTGATCCCGGGCGGCAGGTCCGTGCCGGAGCCGGGCTCGGGGTCGACGGTGACGGTGCGGTACGGCCCGGCGGCGGCCGTCACCCCGGGGGCGTGCGCGGTGGCGGCGAGCTGGTCGGCGCTCGCCCGGGCGCCGTCGAAGCGTGCGGTGAGGTGGGCGCCGTGCTGGCCGTCGAAGGCCTGCTCGAAGGGGGCCCGGGAGGCGACCAGCAGCGAGCCGCCGAGGACGGAGCAGGTGGTGGCCACCAGCGCGGCCAGTCCGACGGCGACGGACTGCGTCCGGCGCCTGCGCACACCGGCCCGGACGACCCTGCCGAGCGCGGTCATGACGCCACCGCCGGAGCCGAAGCCGAGTCCGCCTCGACCCGGCCGTCCCGCATCCGGACCGTCCGGGTGGCGCAGTCCTCGGCCAGGGCCAGGTCGTGGGTGACGAGCAGGACGGTCTGCCCGTCCTCGTGCAGGTCGCGGAACAGCTCCTTGACGTCCTCGCCGGCGGCCGAGTCCAGCGCGCCGGTCGGCTCGTCCGCCAGCAGCAGGGCCGGCCGGTTCATCAGCGCCCTCGCCACCGCGACGCGTTGGCGCTCGCCGCCGGAGAGCCGGCCCGGGTGGGCGCGGGTGTGCCGGTCGATGCCGAGCGCCTCCAGCAGTTCGGCCGCCCGGCGCCGGGCCTCGGCGCGCGGGACGCCGGCCAGTTCGCCGGCCAGCACCACGTTGTCGGCCACGGTGAGGTCGTCCAGCAGGTTGAAGAACTGGAACACCATGCCGATCGTGCCGCGCCGGTAGCGGGCCGAGGCCGCCTCGCCCAGCCGGTCCACCCGCACCCCGGCCACGGTGACCGTCCCGGCGCTGGGCCGGTCCAGCCCGGCGACCAGGTTCAGCAGGGTGGACTTCCCGCTGCCGGACGGGCCGAGCACGGCCACCGACTCCCCCGCCCGCACGCTCAGCGTGACGTCGTCCAGGGCCGCCCGGGCGCCCTCGTAGTGGCGGCTCACGCCGCTCAGTTCGATCACCGGATCGCTGCTCATGTCCCCGCTCCTCGTCGCTTCCCGTCTGGTGCCGCGACGAAGGTACGGACGGGCGGCGCGGGTCCGCGTCCGCCGACCGCCGCAGGTTCCGTACCGCGTCGGGTGGACGGGCGCCGGCGTCATCCCTCCGATGTAGTCGTGGGGAGTACCGGCCACCCCCCGGCCGAGGGGCTGTCCCGCGGGGGCCGTGGCCCCCACAATGTCCCGGTGATCAACCATCCGACGGTGCGCCGGCTGCGCGCGGCGGTCCGCCCGGCCGACGGCCCGGGCACCGCGCCGCCGCCCCGGCCGACCCGGCGCGGCCAGGCCTTCGACGTGGCCCTGGCCCTCTTCCTCGCCTTCACCGGCGGGCGCTACGCGACCATCGCGGGCGGCCCGCACGGAACGGCGCTGTCCTGGCTGCTGCTGCTGGTGCCGCTCGTCCCGCTGCCGCTGGTCCTGCGCCGCCGCTACCCGCTGGCGGTGCTGTGGACGGTGCTGCCGGCCGCGCTGCTGGTCCGGCACCAGTCGCAGGACATCGCGTACTCGGCGGGCGTGGCGGTGGTCGTCGCCGCGTACAGCGCCGCCGCGTACGGGCGCCGCCCCCGGGCCCTGCTGCTCGGCCTGCCGGCCGCCACCGCCGCCCTGGTGGTGCTCTTCTCCGCGGCCAAACTGCCGCACTTCCCCAACGGGGTGATCGCCGTCCTGCTCCTGGTGCCGGTGTTCGCGGTCGCGTACGAACTGCGGATGTGGCGCCGCCGGGTGGAGGAGGGGCGGGAGCGGCTCTCCGCCCTGGAGCGCGAGCAGCTGGCCGCGCTGCAGCGCGCGGTGGAGCTCGAACGGGCCAGGATCGCCCGGGAGTTGCACGATGTCGTCACCCACAACGTGAGCATGATGACGATCCAGGCCGGGGCGGCCCGCAAGATCCTGGACACCGCGCCGGAGAGGGCCCGCGAGGCGATGCTCGCGGTGGAGTCCGGCGGCCGCGCGGCGATGACCGAACTCCGGCACGTGATGGGCCTGTTGACCATCGACTCGGAGAGCGCCGACAACCCGGCCGCCGGGGCCGGCCTCAGCCCGCAGCCGGGCCTCGGCCGGCTGGAGACGCTGGTCCACGGCGTCCGGCAGGCCGGGCTGCCGGTCGAGCTGACCGTCCGCGGCGAGCGCCGCGCCGTCCCGCCCGGGGTCGAGCTGGCCGCCTACCGGGTCGTCCAGGAGGCGCTCACCAACACCGTCAAGCACGCGGGCGGCGCCCACGCCGCGGTGACCGTCGAGTACGCCCCCGACCGGCTGCTGGTGGAGGTCACCGACACCGGAGGCCGTCCCACCGGCGCCGCCGCCACCGGCAACGGACGCGGCCTGCTCGGCCTGCGCGAACGCCTCGCCGTCTACGGCGGCACCCTGCACACCGACCCCCGGCCGCGCGGCGGCTACCGCGTCAAGGCCCTGATTCCCCTGGAGAGTTCATGACCGAGCAGCCGCTGCGGGTGGTGGTCGCCGATGACCAGGCCCTGGTCCGCACCGGGTTCCGGCTGATCCTGGAGTCGGAGGGCATCGAGGTGGTGGCCGAGGCCGAGGACGGCGAGCAGGCCGTCGCCGCCGTCCGCCGCTGCCGGCCGGACGTGGTGCTGATGGACATCCGGATGCCCGGCCTGGACGGGCTGGAGGCCGCCCGCCGGATCCTGGCGGACGGCGCGCAGGAGCCGCCGCGGATCATCATGCTGACCACCTTCGACCTCGACCACTACGTCTACGCGGCGATGGCCGCCGGGGCCAGCGGCTTCCTGCTGAAGGACGTCACCCCGGAGCACCTGGCGGCCGCCGTCCGGCTGGTCCGCACCGGGGACGCGCTGCTCGCCCCGGCGATCACCCGCCGTCTGGTCGAGCGCTTCGCCCGCCCGGAGAGCCCGGCAGGCCCCGCCGCCCCGCACCGGGAGCTGGGCACGCTCACCCCGCGCGAGCTGGAGGTGACGGGGCTGCTCGCCCGCGGCCTCAGCAACGCCGAACTCGCCGCCCGACTGGGGCTGTCCGAGGCGACGGTGAAGACGCACGTGGCCCGGATCCTCGGCAAGCTGGGCCTGCGGGACCGGGCCCAGGTGGTGGTCGCGGCGTACGAGACCGGGCTGGTCAGCGTGGGGTCCGTCGCCGATCCGGCTCGGGGCCGGTGACGCGCGACGGGAGCCCGGGGCCTCACCGCCCCGGGCTCCCGTCGTCAGGCGCCGCGGATCAGCGGAGGTCGAAGCGGTCCGCGTTCATGACCTTGACCCAGGCCGCGACGAAGTCCTCGACGAACTTCTCCTTGGCGTCGTCGGCCGCGTACACCTCGGCGACGGCCCGCAGTTCGGCGTTCGAGCCGAAGACCAGGTCGGCGCGGGTGCCGGTCCAGCGCACCCGGCCCGAACCGTCCCGGCCCTCGAAGGTGTGGGCGTCCTCCGAGGTGGCCTTCCACGCGGTGTCCAGGTCCAGCAGGTTGACGAAGTAGTCGTTCGTCAGCACGCCGGGGGTCCCGGTGAGCACACCGTGCGTGGACCCGCCGTGGTTGGCGCCCAGCACGCGCAGGCCACCGACCAGGACGGTCAGCTCGGGCGCGCTGACGCCCAGCAGGTTGGCCTTGTCGAGCAGCAGGTACTCGGCCGGCAGCCGGTTGCCCTTGCCGACCCAGTTGCGGAAGCCGTCCGCCTTGGGCTCCATCGCGGCGAAGGACTCGGTGTCGGTCAGCTCCTGCGGCGCGTCCACCCGGCCGGGCGCGAACGGCACCTCGACGGCCAGCCCGGCCGCCCTGGCGGCCTGCTCGATGCCGACGCCGCCGGCCAGCACCACCAGGTCCGCGAGCGAGACCCGCTTGTCGCCGGCCTGCGCGTCGAACTCCTGCTGCACGCCTTCCAGGGCGCGCAGCACCGTGGCCAGCCGGTCGGGCTCGTTGACCTCCCAGCCGATCTGCGGCTGGAGCCGGATGCGGCCGCCGTTGGCCCCGCCGCGCTTGTCGCTGGAGCGGAAGGAGGAGGCCGCCGCCCAGGCGGTGGAGACCAGTTCGGACACCGACAGGCCGGTGGCGTTGATCCGCCGCTTGAGGTCGGCGACGTCGGCCGCGCCGATCGGCCGGTACGTGACCCCCGGCAGCGGGTCCTGCCAGAGCAGGTGCTCGCCCGGGACCTCGGGGCCGAGGTAGCGGACCACCGGGCCCATGTCGCGGTGGGTCAGCTTGTACCAGGCGCGGGCGAAGGCGTCGGCGAACTCCTCCGGGTTCTCCAGGAAGCGCCGGGAGATCGGCTCGTAGACCGGGTCGAAGCGCAGCGACAGGTCCGTGGTGAGCATGATCGGCACGTGCCGCTTGGCCGGGTCGTGGGCGTCCGGGACGGTGCCCTCGCCGCCGCCGTCCTTGGGCTTCCACTGGTGCGCGCCGGCCGGGCTCTTGGTGAGCTCCCACTCGTAGCCGAACAGCGTCTCGAAGAAGCTGTTGTCCCAGGTGATCGGGGTGGGCGTCCAGGTGCCCTCCAGACCGCTGGTGATCGCGTCGCCGCCGACGCCGGTGCCGAAGGTGCTCTTCCAGCCGAGGCCCTGCTGCTCGATCGGGGCGTCCTCGGGGGCCGGGCCGACGCTGTCGGCCGGGCCGGCGCCGTGGGTCTTGCCGAAGGTGTGGCCGCCGGCGATCAGCGCGACGGTCTCCTCGTCGTTCATCGCCATCCGGTAGAAGGTCTCGCGGATGTCGCGGGCGGCGGCGATCGGGTCCGGGTTGCCGTTGGGGCCCTCGGGGTTGACGTAGATCAGGCCCATCTGGACGGCGGCCAGCGGGCTCTCCAGCTCGCGGTCGCCGGTGTAGCGCTCGTCGCCGAGCCAGGTGGTCTCCGGGCCCCAGTAGACGTCCTCGTCCGGCTCCCACTCGTCGACCCGGCCGCCGCCGAAGCCGAAGGTGGCGAAGCCCATGCCCTCCAGGGCCACGTTGCCGGACAGGATGATCAGGTCGGCCCAGGACAGGGCGCGCCCGTACTTCTTCTTCACCGGCCACAGCAGGCGGCGGGCCTTGTCGAGGCTGGCGTTGTCGGGCCAGCTGTTCAGCGGGGCGAAGCGCTGCTGGCCGCCGCCGGCGCCGCCGCGGCCGTCGCTGATCCGGTAGGTGCCGGCGCTGTGCCAGGCCATCCGGATGATGAAGGGGCCGTAGTAGCCGAAGTCGGCCGGCCACCAGTCCTTCGAGGTGGAGAGGGCCTCCTGGATGTCCCGCTTGACGGCCGGGAGGTCGAGGGTCTTGAAGGCCTCGGCGTAGTCGAATCCGCCACCGAGCGGATTGGCCACCGCCGGGTTCTTCGCGAGGATCTTCAGGTTGAGCCGTTCCGGCCACCACTGGCGGTTCCCGCCGCCCTGGGTGGGGTGCGGCGCCCGCCCGTGGTTCACCGGGCAGCCCTCCGCGTTCGCCTCTACGCCGGTTGCATCGTGGTTGTCAGACATGGGAATCCTTCCCTCACAAGGCGGATCACGGTGTCTTCATCTGCTACCTACGGCACCTACTGCTGCTGTCTGGTCCTGGCGCGCCGCGTGTTGCCACTGCTGTCACTGCCCGCCGTTGCGCACGGCAGTGACGGGGGTCACATGCTGCTGCCACCCAGGCTAGCGCCGGAGCCGATCCTACGATGGACGGATTCCAAGTCAAGAAAGACACCAAAGCCATATCCGATCGGGAACCGGAAGGCACCGGAGGTGAATTGGTAAACTCCGGTCCTCCCCTTGACCTGAATAGGTGAACCGATATGAGTGACCTGCTGGAGCGGCTGCGCGGGCGCGGCTGGCGCCTCACCTCCCAGCGGCGTGTCGTGGCCGAGGTCCTGGACGGCGAGCACGTGCACCTGACCGCCGACGAGGTGCACGCCCGGGCGGCGGAGCGCCTCCCGGAGATCTCCCGGGCGACGGTCTACAACACGCTCGGTGAACTGGTCACCCTGGGCGAGGTCGTCGAGGTGGCCACCGACGGGCGCGCCAAGCGCTACGACCCGAACGCCCACCACCCTCACCAGCACCTGGTCTGCACCGGCTGCGGCGCCATCCGCGACGTCCACCCGCGGGGCAATCCGCTCGCCGACCTTCCGGCCGAGCAGCGCTTCGGATTCGCCGTGGTGCAGGCGGAGGTCACCTACCGGGGACTGTGCCCGGACTGCGCGGGCTGATCGCCCCGGCGGCCGGCCGGACGCGGGACGGTGCCCGGCGGCGCGGCCCCGGGCAGCGGCGGCGCGGCCCCGGGCACCGGGGGCGGGACGCGGTGGCTGCACCGGGCGACGACCGGGATCCCGTAGGGTCGGCCAATGGCGAAGTACTTCGACGTGCATCCAGAGTCCCCCCAGCCGCGCACCATCGGCACCGTGGCCGCCGGCCTCCGGTCCGGGAACCTCATCGCGTACCCGACCGACTCCTGTTTCGCCCTGGGCTGTCGCCTGGAGAACCGCGACGGCCTCGAACGGATCCGGTCGATCCGGCGTCTCGACGACCGCCACCACTTCACACTGATGTGCATGGACTTCGCCCAGCTGGGCCAGTTCGTCCACATCGACAACGACGTCTTCCGCGCCGTCAAGGCCTCGACGCCGGGCAGCTACACCTTCATCCTCCCCGCCACCAAGGAGGTGCCGCGCCGCCTGATGCACCCGAAGAAGAAGACGGTCGGGGTGCGGATCCCCGATCACGTCGTCACCCGGGCCCTGCTCGCCGAACTCGGTGAGCCCCTGGTCTCCAGCACCCTGCTCCTCCCCGGCGAGGACGAGCCGATGACCCAGGGATGGGAGATCAAGGAGCGGCTCGACCACGTGCTGGACGCCGTGCTGGATTCGGGCGACTGCGGCACGGTGCCGACGACGGTCGTCGACTACTCCAGCGGCGAGCCGGAGATCGTCCGGCGCGGGGCCGGCGACCCCGCGCGCTTCGAGTGAGGGGCCGGGCACCACGGCGGCCATGACGCCGGGGACCCTTCGGGCCGGCTCGGGGCCGGGCCCGAAGGGTCCCCGGGAGGGAACGCCTCGGTGGAGACCGGTGTGACCGGTGCGACCGGTGTGACCGGTTCGCTCAGCGGGTGCCGAGGCGGTCCGGGGCCGGGCGCGGGGCGGCCACCGGGGCCGCGGCGGTGTCCGGCCCCGTCGTGGTCGGTGCCGTCGTGGTCGGAGCGGCCGGGGTGGGGCGCAGAGGCCACCAGAGGGAGCGGCCGAGGAGGGCGGCCAGGGCCGGGACCACGCCGAGCGAGAGGACCAGGGCGGAGAGCAGGATGCCGAGGGTCAGCGAGAAGGCGATCTGCTCGCTGCCCGGGGTGGTCGCCAGGGTGGCGAAGGAACCGGCCAGGACGAGACCGGCCGTGGCGACGGCCGGCGCGGTGTGCCGGACGGCGCGGGCCACGGCGTCGCGGGGCGCACCGGGCCGCCGCATCTCCTCACGGATGCGGTCGGTGACGAGGATGTTGTAGTCGGTGCCCAGGGCGACGACGAACAGGAACAGCACCAGCGGGAGGGTGAAGGCGACGCCCGGCTCGCCCAGGCCGTGCTGGAACAGCAGCGTGGCGGCGCCGAGGGTGGCGGCGAACCCGAGGCCGACGGCGAGCATCAGGACCACCGGGGCCAGCAGGCTGCGCAGGAGCAGCAGCAGGATCAGGGCGATCAGGGCGGCCGCGACCGGGAAGACCACGGTCAGATCGTGGTCGACGGCGGTGGAGATGTCGGCGAAGACCGCCGCCGTGCCGCCGACGTGGGCGCTGGTTCCGGGCGGGGTGTGCGCGGCGACCGCGGCACGGACCGGGCCGGAGGCCAGGTCGCGGGCCCGCTGGCTCTGCGGGTCGGCGTTCAGGTAGACCTCGATCCGGGCGGCGCGGTGGGCCTCGTCGAGGACGGTCCGGCCCACCTGGCCGACGCCCTCGACCCCGGTCAGGGCCCGGGAGAGGCCGTCGAACCGGCCGGCGTCGAGGGTGCCGCCGTCCTGGGCGACGAGGTAGACGGTCGTCGGGTCGGAGACGCCGGCCGGCAGGGCGCGGGAGATCTCCGCGGCGGTGGCCGCCGCCGCCGTCGTGGAGCCGTCCGCCAGGCTGTAGTCCATCCGCAGCCCGGCCGTGCCGGCGGCCAGCGCGCCGAGCAGGGCGACGGAGGCCGCCAGCAGCGCCAGCGGCCGGCGGGCGACGAGGCCGCCGAAACGGGCGGCGACGCCCTCACGCGGAACCCGCCGCAGACCGCGCGAGGGCCAGAACATCCCGCGGCCGCAGGCGGCGAGCAGGGCGGGCATCAGGGTGAGGCTGCCCAGCAGCATGACCAGCACCGCGACGGCGATGGCCGGGCCGAGCGAACGGAACTGGCCGAAGGTCGCCACGCCCAGGGTGGCGAAGGCGGCGACGATGGTCAGCGCCGCGGAGGTGATCGCGGTGCCCACCCGGCCCGCCACCTCGGCGGCCGCCTCCCGGGCGGGCTGGTCGGGCCGCGCCCGCAGGTGCTCGCGGAACCGGAAGAGCAGGAACAGCAGGTAGTCGACGCCGATGCCGAGCAGGACCACGGAGATCAGGCCCGGGGTGGAGGCGTCCAGCTTCAGACCGGCGAGCGCCGCCGCACCCGCCACGGCTCCGCCGGCCACGCCGCCGATCACGGCGACCGCGAGCAGCGGCAGCACGGCCGCGAGCACGCTGCGGAACACCAGCACGTTGAGCAGGACGATCAGCACCGTGACGAGGGCGCTGCCGATCATCGCGGCGGTCCGGTTGGCGTCGGCGCTGTCGGCGGCCTGGGCCAGGCCGCCGGTGAACCCGGTGCGCATCCCGAGGTCGGCGAAACGCGCGCGGGCGTCGTCCCGGAAGGCCTTGTAGACGCCCCGCACCCCCTCCTCCGTCGCGTTGCCGGTCAGCTCGACCGAGAGCAGTTCGAAGGTCCGGTCGGGCGCCACCATGGCGGGCGCGATCCGGGGCGTCTGGGAGTGGTCGGGCACGAGGAACTTCGGCTCGTCCTCCTTCCTCGGCATGACGACCCGGCGCTCGGCGAGCTTCGCCGCCTCGGCCTCGACCTTCTGCTGGTCGGCGGCGGTGAGCGCCCCGCCGTCGGTCCGGGCGACCAGCACCGTGACCGTGGTGGCGTCCGGCTTCACGCCGAAGTTGTCCTCGGCGATGCGCAGCGCGGCGGCCGAGTCGTAGCTGCGCGGCAGGAAGTCCCCGCTCTGGGACCCGGTCACCCGGGACATCAGCATCGGTGCCAGGAGGCTCAGCCCCATGCCCAGCACCGCCCAGACGGCGATGACCTTCCACGCGTGTCTGGTGGAGAATCCGGTCAGTGCGCGGATCACGATTCCTCCGGCTGATGGACGCGAACGTCGGTGTCGGCGCCGGGGGTTCCCGGCCTGTCTCCAGACCATCAGGGCGAGGGGGTCCCGGGCGTCCGGGCAGCGGACGATCCGCGCCGGGGCCCGCGGTCCTCCACCTGGGACGGAACCAGGACCGTGGTCCTGGTCCGCCCTCCCGGCGTCGGCCGCGGGGACCACGTCCGGGCCGGCGGGCCGGTGCCAGAATGGCTGCGTCAGTGATCAGCCGGGAGGACCAGATGGACGGGCGTCAGCACGCCGGGGCGGCCGCGGGTACGGACGGCCCGCCGGGGGAACGGACGGCGAACGGCGTCGACGGGCGGCCGGGGCGGTGGAGGGACGGGCTGCCGTGGACCCAGGGCGACGCCCTGGTGGCCGTCGGCGCCGGCACGGTCGACCTGGTCGGGTACCTGCTCCTCGGTCGGATCGCCGAGGGCCAGGGCATCACCGTTCCAGTCTTCGTCCTGGTCGCCCTCTCGGGCCTGCCGCTGCTCGCCCGGCGCAGCCGCCCGGTGCCGGCGCTCGCCGCCGTCCTGGTGCTCCAGACGGCCGTCGAGCTCTCCACCGCCCCGGCCGGCACCCGCTTCGGCGCCGTCCTGACCGTCGCCCTGTACTCGGTCGGCCGCAACTGCACCGTCCCGGTCACGGTGGCCGCCGGCGCGGCGACGGCGGTGGTCACGCCGCTGAGCCAGGGCCACTTCCACTCCCTGACCTGGGAGGGGGTCATCGCCGCGCCCTTCTCCGCCGCCCTGGTGGGCGGCGCCGGTCTGGCGGTCTCGCGCTGGCAGCGGGAGGTGGCCGCCAACCGCCAACTGCTGGCAGACCGCGCGGTCGCCGAGGAGCGCCGCCGCATCGCCCGGGAGCTGCACGACATCGTGGCCCACCACATCACCACCATGCAGCTGATGGCCGGCGGTGCCCGGGCCAACCTCGGCAGGCCGGAGGTGGTCCGGGACGCCCTGGTCACCCTGGAGTCCTCGGGGCGGCTGGCCCTGCGCGAGATGCGCCAGCTGCTGAACGTCCTGCGGACCGGCGACGAACCGGACACCGCCCCGCCGTTGCCCCAGCCCGGGGCGGACGAACTCGACCGGCTGGTGGACGAGTCCTGCCTGGCCGGGCTGTCGACCGAGTTCACCGTCGACGGGCCCCGGCGCCCGCTGCCGCCCACCGTCGGCCTGACCGTGTTCCGGATCGTCCAGGAGGGCCTCACCAACGCCCGCAAGTACGCCGGCCCCGCCCGGGCCTCCGTCCGCCTGGCGTACCACCCGGACCGGGTCACCGTCGAGGTGCGGGACGACGGCGTCGGCGCGCCCCCGCCGGTGTGCGCCCCGGGTGCGGGCCGGGCGGGGTACGGCCTGATCGGCATGCGCGAGCGCGTCGCCCTGCACGGCGGCACCCTGGAGACCGGCCCGCGGCCGGGCGGCGGCTTCGCCGTGGTGGCCGAGCTGCCGCTGAGCTCCGCCGAATCGTCCGAGGCGGCCGTCCAGCACGGCGGGGCGGGCCGATGACCGACCCGACCAGCCGTGCCGACGGCAACGCCGACGACACCGGCACCGGCACCGCCGACGGCAACGGCGCCGGACCCGCCCCGGCGATCAAGGTGCTCATCGTCGACGACCAGCCGCTGGTCCGCCGCGGCCTGTCCCTGATCCTCTTCCCCGACCCGTCCTTCGAGGTGGTCGGCGAGGCCGAGGACGGGGAGCGGGCCGTCGCCGCCGCCCTCCGGCTGCGCCCCGACGTCGTGGTGATGGACATCCGGATGCCCGTCCTGGACGGCGTCGGCGCGACCGGGGAACTGGCCCGCGTCCTGCCCGGCTGCCGGGTGCTCGCCCTCAGCACCTTCGACATGGACGAGTACGTGGTGGCCGCGCTGCGCGCCGGTGCCCACGGGTTCCTGCCCAAGGACGTCTCCCCGGAGGAGCTGGCCACGGCGATCCGGACCGTGCACGCCGGGGAGGCGGTGGTCGCTCCGAGGCTGCTCACCCGGCTGATCTCCGCCTACGTCCGGACGCCGGGCGCCACCGCCGCGCCGCCGCCGGCCGCCACCGGCACGGGCGACCTCACGCCCCGGGAGGTCGAGGTGTGGCGGCTGATCGCCACCGGCCTCGACAACACCGCGATCTCACTGGCCCTGGACATCAGCGTGTCGACGGTGAAGAACTACATCACCAGCATCTTCGGCAAGCTCGACGTCCGGGACCGCGCCCAGGCGGTCATCGCGGCCTACGAGTCCGGCCTGGTCACCGCCCGCACCGGGAACGGCGACCAGGCCGGAGGGCGCGCCTAGACGAACGGCCGACGAGGCACATCCCTCCTAAGTCCACCGGACCGGCAGCGACTTGAGGCCGTTCTGGAAGTTGGAGACCAGGTGCCGCGGCGGCCGGCCCGGGACCGGCGCGAGCCCGGGGAGCCGCTCGATCAGCCGGCGCAGCATCGATCGCAGCTGGAGCCGGGCGAGTTGGGCACCGAGGCAGAAGTGCGGGCCGTGGCCGAAGCTCACGTGGTCGTTCGGGCTGCGGGTGATGTCGAAGCGGTCCGGCTCGGGGAACACCTCCGCGTCCCGGTTGGCGGAGGCGTGGTAGACCACCACCTTGTCGCCCCGCCGGATCGTCCGGCCGCCCAGCTCCACGTCCCGCGTCGCCGTGCGGCGGAAATCCGTCACCGGCGCCCAGTGGCGCAGCATCTCCTCGACGGCGGAGGGCACCAAGCCAGGGTTCGCGCACAGCAGTTGGTACTGCTCCGGGTGACTGAGCAGGGTGTACAGGCCGCCGGGCAGGCCGTTGCGGACGGTCTCGTTCCCGGCGACGGCGAAGAGGAAGAACATGGTCTCGAACTCCTCGGCCGTCAGCCCCGCTTCGAGCGTCCTGGAGAGCAGGCCGCCCGGGGCGGGCCGCCGGGCCAGGCCGTGGGCGTAGGCGAACATGTCCGCCAGCGCGGCGCGGGAGCGGGGGTTGACCGGGCGGCCGTCCGGGGCGGTCCGGGTGGTGGGGCGGTGGGCGAGCGCGGCACGGCCGAGCTCGGTGAG
This sequence comes from Kitasatospora sp. NPDC054768, assembly GCF_053612025.1. Taxonomy (NCBI): domain Bacteria; kingdom Bacillati; phylum Actinomycetota; class Actinomycetes; order Kitasatosporales; family Streptomycetaceae; genus Kitasatospora; species Kitasatospora sp. NPDC054768. Next base: position 3,925 of record NZ_JBSHBN010000173.1, on the reverse strand, counting down.
TGCGGCCGGCTCCACGGTGCTGGAGTGGGCGTAGTCGGCGTCCTGGTAGCCGATCACCCGGTTCGCCCAGTCCAGCAGCAGCAACCGGTCCTGCTCCGGCACGCCCATCACCCGGGCCAGTGTCCACACCGGCAGGTCGGCGGCGAGCGGGACGAAGTCCGCGCGACCGGCCGGCCGCACCTCCTCGATCAGCTCCCGCACCCGGCCGTCGACCGCCTCGGCCAGCTCCGCGAGGGCGCGCGGGGTGAACGCCGCGGCGACGATCCGGCGCAGCCGGGAGTGGTCGGGCGGGTCCTGGTTGAGCATCATCGCCCGGGCGAACTCCAGGTCCGCCGGGGTGTCGGGGTCGCGGATCTGGGTGGCGCCCAGGTGCGAGGAGAACAGTTCGGGGCTGCGCAGCACGTGCTTGACGTCCGCGTGCCGCAGCACCGCCCAGTACCCGGGGCCTCCGGGCCACCCGCCGACCGGAGGCTCCTCGACCCAACAGACGGGAACGGACTCGCGGAGGTTCCGCAAGAGTTCGTGAGGAACGCCGTGGGCGTAGGTGTCCGGGAGGAAGATCTGGTTGACGTACGCCTGATCGAGGGTCACATGGACGGACGGTACGTCAGGGTCATCACGATGTCATGGACGGTGAAAAGGTGTTCGAGTTCAACGGGATGGTCGGTCCGGACGCTCGCTGCCTCGACGGCGGCGGCGAGCGCTGGACCACGCAGCCGGCCGGCGGGGCCACGACGGGCCACGCGGCGGCCGACCGGTTCCGGCCCGCCACCGAGGACGAGGCCGGACAGGCGCTCGGCGGCGGCCGGAGCCGCGAGGCGCGCACGTTCTGCTAGGCACGGTTCGATGCCGGCGGCGAGCGCGGCGGGGAGGCCGGTGACGAGGGCGCGGAGGGCCGGGCCTTCCATAATGGTGCCCATTCAACACGCGGGGCGGTGGGGGCGAGCAGGTGCAGGGCTGGCAGGTCAGGAACGGCATCGAGAACAGCACGGTCAACGGCAGCACCTTCCAGGCGCGCGAACTGACCGTCCACCAGTACGCCGCGCCGGCCGCCGACGTGCGGTGGCCGGTGGTGATCGGGCGGATCCCGCCCAGGGCGACGGCGTTCCAGCCCCGGGCGGAGCTGCGCCGGGCCATCGACGAGGCCCGCGGGGAGTACGGGACGGTCGTGCTGAGCCAGGTGCTGGCGGGCGGTGGCGGCGTCGGCAAGTCGCAGCTCGCGGCGCACTACGCGCGCGCGGCCGTCGAGGCGGGCACCGACCTGGTGCTGTGGGCCGACGCGGCCGAGCCGTCCGCCGTGACCGACCTGTACGCCCGGGCCGCCGTGGAGCTCCGGGTGCCCGGGGCGAGCGGCGAGGCCGAACAGGACGCGGAGCGCTTCCTCGCCTGGCTGGCCGTCACCGAGCGGGGCTGGCTGGTCGTCCTCGACAACACCACCGAGCACACTCCCGAGGAGCTCTGGCCCGTCACCAGCCGGGGCGGGCGCGGACGGGTCATCGCGACCACCCGCCACCGGGGAGCCGCCAGTACGGGCGGCGACCGGACCCTCGTGGACGTCACCACGTACTCCCCCGCCGAGTCCGCCGCCTACCTCGGCGAGCGGCTGGAGCGGGCCAAGTGCGCCCGCTTCCTCGACGAGCACGCGGAGGAGCTCGCCGAGGCGCTGGGCCACCTGCCGCTCGCGCTGGCCCACGCGGCCGCCTGCATGGTCAACACCCGGCGCGGCTGCGGCCGGTACCTGGAGCTCTTCCGCGACCGCTCCCGCAGCCTGGACGCCGTTCTGCCGGCCCGCTCCGGTGCCGACGGCTACCGGGGGCCGGTCGCGGCGGCGCTGCTGCTGGCCCTCGACGCGGCGCAGCAGGAGGAGCCGGTCGGGCTCGCCGGGCCGGTCCTCCGGTTGGCGGCGCTGCTCGACCCGGCCGGGCATCCGCAGGAGCTCTGGGGCACCGAGCCGGTGCTGGAGCATCTCGGCAGGGTCCGCGGCGCGCCCGTCACGGCCGACGACGCGATGGAGGCGCTCGCGCTCCTGCACAACTACAGCCTCGTCACCCTCACCGAGACCTCCCACCGGGAGGTGACCCTCCATGCGCTCACCGCCCGTGCCACCCTCGACACGGGTCCCGACTCGACGCGGGCGGGCATCGTGGTCGCCGAGGCCCTTCTCGAACTGTGGCCGACCGCGGACTACGGCATGCAGGGTTTGGCCGCGACGCTCCGGGCCAACACCGACGTGCTCACCAGGCACGGGCCCACCGGCCTGATCCAGCGGCCGCTGGGGATGCACCTGCTGCTGTTCCGCTGCGGCGCCAGCCTCGTGGAGGCGGGCCTGTACGCCACCGGCATCCAGTACTGGACGCATCTCGCCACCGCGAGCGAGCGCGTCCTGGGAGGCGACCATCCCGACACTCTCGCGGCCCTCGGGAACCTCGCGCAGTCGTGCTGGGAGGCCGGACGCACCGACGAGGCGATGAGTCTCCAGGAGCAGGTCCTCGCCGACCTCCAACGCCTCCACGGCAGCGACCACCCCACCGTCCTGATGGCCCGCAACAACCTGGCCGCCACCTACTCGGAGGCCGGACGCGTCGAGGACGCCATCGGTCTCCAGGAGCAGGTCCTCGCCGACCGCCGGCACGAGCTGGGCGCCGACCACCCGGACACCCTCACGTCCCGCAACAACCTGGCCGCCACCTACCTGGAGGCCGGACGCGTCGAGGACGCCGTCGGTCTCCAGGAGCGGGTCCTCGCCGACCGCCGGCGCGTCCTCGGCGGCGACCACCCGGACACCCTCACGTCCCGCAACAACCTCGCGGTCATGTACCTGCACGCCGGAGACGTGGAGCGAGGGGTGGAGATGCTCCGCCGGGCGGCGGCGGACCTCGACCGCGTCCTCGGCCCGGACCATCCGTCGACCGTCCTGGCCAGGGAGAACCTGCTCGAAGTGACGGGGGAACCTCAGCCCGAGGCCGCCCAGGACAGCAGCAGCCGCAGCCCGTCGTCCGACGCCGAGCCCGGGTCGGCGGTGTAGGTCACCAGCGCCTGGCCCGGGTCGTCGGCCGGCCGCAGGGTGTCGTACACGAGGTCGAGCGTGCCGGCCAGGGGGTGGCGGAAGGCCTTGCGGCCCGAGGTCTTGTCGGCGACCGGGTGGTCGGCCCACATCCGCTGGAACTCTTCGCTGCCCAGGCAGAGTTGGCCGATCAGCTCGGCGAGCAGCGGATCGTCGGGGCGGCGGCCGGCCTCCAGATGGAGGAAGGCGACGTTCTCCCGGGCGCACGCGGCCCAGTCGGCGTAGAGCTCGCGGGAGGCCGGGTCGAGGAAGGTGATGCGGGCGATGTTGCGCTCCTCGACCGGTAGGGCGCCGTAGTCGCCGAGGAGCGCGACGGCGGCGTGGTTCCAGGCCAGGACGTCCATCCGGTGGCCCATCACCAGGGCCGGGGTGTGCGGGAGCTGCTCCAGCAGGCGCAGCAGCGAGGGGCGGGGCCGCTGGCGCTCGACGGGGCGGCGGGGGCGGGCCGCGGGCCGGGCGAGGCGGTGCAGGTGGCCGGACTCGTCGGGGGCCAGCCGCAGGGCGCGGGCGACGGCGTCGAGGACGGCGTCCGACGGGTTGCCGACGCGGCCCTGTTCGAGGCGGGTGTAGTAGTCGACGCTGACTCCGGCGAGGTGGGCGAGCTCCTCGCGGCGCAGCCCGGCGACGCGGCGGCGGCCGCCGTAGTCGGGGAGGTCGACGTCCTCGGGCCGCAGGCCGGCGCGGCGGGTGCGGAGGAATTCGCTCAGGGCGCTGCTCGGGTTCACGTCATGGATTGTCACCCGGACGGGTGCCGCCGTGGGGGGGGCGGGGGGGGGCCGGGGCCCCGGGGGGCGGGGGGGGGGGCGCGGGGCCGCGCGGCGCCGGGCGGGGCCGGGCCCCGGCGCCCCGCGCGAACCACTC
>NZ_JBSHBN010000172.1:0-19736 GCF_053612025.1 Kitasatospora sp. NPDC054768 | reverse complement strand
TCCCCCGCCACCGTGCGGACGTCCTTCTTCAGCGCGGCGAAACGCTTGCGCTCGGCCGGCGCCAGCTCGGCGTCGTCCCGCACCCCCGGGACCGGCAGGTCCTTGCGACGGGCGCCGGCCGCGTCCAGCACGTACGGCTTGAGCTGCTCGTCGAAACCGACCGTGAACGTCCGGGTGCCGTAGTCGACGACGGTGGTCCCGTCGGCGTCCAGCCCGAAGTCCGGGACGAGGCGGTCGGACAGCTGCTCCCCGGTCAGGCCGAGGCCGGCCGCCACCTCGGAGATCTTCTCCTGGGCCCGGGTCTTGAGCGCCTTGAACTTCACCCGCTGTGCGATGCCGTGCAGGTGCAGCAGGGCCGTGTCGCTGCCGATGGCGGCCAGCGCTTCCAGGCCGTCCACCGCGCGGTGGTGCGCCCCCTCGCCCGGCCAGGCGCGGAGCATCGGCGTCAGCCGGCGGACCGTCTCGTCGTCACCGAGCCGGCCGAGCGCGTGCAGCGCCCAGCCGTCCTGGGCCGGCATACCGGCCAGCCGCCACTGCTCGAACACCGCCCAGCAGAACTCCGTCAACGACCGCGGCTCGCACAGCAGGGCCACCTCGTCGAGGCCGGGGTAGAACGCCCCGGGCGCGGACAGCGCGAGCATGGTGAGCACGTGCCGCACCGCCTCGGCAGGCAGGGCGCCCTTGTCGCCGCGCAGCAGCAGCTGCGGCAGCATCACCGGCTCCGCCCAGTCGCAGGGCGGGGGCAGCTTCGCCGGGAGCGCGGTCACCAGCGGGTCGGCCGACAGCAGCGTGCCCACGGCCTCCTCCGCCTTCGGCCCGAACTCGGCGGCCACCGCGCGCACCGCCGCCGCGCCGTGCGCCCCGGCGATCACTCGCAGGGCCTGCTCGGCTCCGGCCCGGGCCGCCCCGGCTTTCCCGAGTGCGGCGGGTACCAGCAGCCGGGCCGCGTCCGCGCCGTGCCGGGCGAACCAGGAACGGGCGGTGCTCCCGGCCGACTTGAGGCGCACCAGCCAGTCCGTCATGGTCTCGGCCACCCGGGCGTCCAGGTACGGAAGGAGCAGGGGCGCGTGCGTGGCCGGATTCCCCACCGCGGCGGCCCGGATCGGTTCGACGGCGTCCGTGCCGAAGCGGGCGGCGACCCGGCGCAGGGAGTCCCCGGAGTGCCAGATGCGCTCACCGGCACGCCACTGCGCGAGCAGGGGCCGGGCCAACTCCTTGTCGCCGTAGGCGAACAGTGCGAGCTCGGCGTGCTGTCCGCCGCGCAGCCGCGCGCCCTCGGGCTGCCCGATCCTGGCCCGGATCGTGGCCGCGACCCGCTGCCAGTCCTCGTCCGACCAGCTCGTGTACCAGGACTCGGAGGTCGCCGCCCACGCCTCGCGCTCACCCGGCAGCCACCGCATCTGTGGTTCCTGCGGCACGGCGAGGCCGGTCAGCACGCGGGGCTTGCCGGCGGAGCGCGGCCGCGTCCACGGCGGGCTGGTGAACAGCTCCGGCAGCGAGTCGGGGCCGACCTCCGGCACCCGCTCGCCGAGGTCGGTGAGCGGCTCGACCAGGGCCGCCTGCTCCGGCGTCAGCTCCGGCAGCAGTTCGAGCGCGGTCGCGCGGTGGACCGCGACGTGGCCGGTGAGGAGCTGCCGGGCGAGCTGCTGCGTGGCCGGGTCGGTGGAGGCCGCCGCGGCCTCGGCGAGCAGGCGCACGGCACGCCGGGGGAACCGGCGGAGACCGGCCAGGAGGGCGGCGCGGGTGGACTTGATGCCGTCCTGCTGGGCCAGCAACCCCCGGAAACCCTCGTCGGAGGGGAGCTCGGCGAGCGCCTCCAGGATCCGCTTCTTGCCGTCCTTGTGGTGGTAGCTGGTGGTCAGGTCGTGCAGCATCACCGATGCCACGTCGCCGCCCAGGCCCTCCGCCACGGTCGCGATGATCTCGGTGGACCACCCGTCATAGCCCAGGCTCGGCAGCGGGGGGAGCTTCTCCAGCGGTTCCGCCGAGGAGAGCGAGCACAGCAGCATCGACCACTCGACGACGGCCAGTCGGGAGCCCGACGCGACACACTCCTCGACCCAGGCGGTCTCGGACGGCGCCAGGTACGCCGCCACCACCAGGCGGGTCAGATTGTTCCGGCAGTCCGCCAGGGCCTCGACCGCCGCGCGGTGGGTCTCCTCGTCGCAGGCCGCCAGCAGCGACCGGACCCGGTCCGCGGCGGGGCGGTACGCACCGTGCCTCTGGTTGGCCCCGCGCCGGACACGGGGGTGGACGGACCTCTGGTGGATCCAGTCGGTCTCGACGGCCGTCGTGAACAGCTCGACGGTGGCCCTGGCCGCGAACGGAAGGCCGAACTCCGCCACCCAGGCGTCCACGGCCACGCGGAGCCCGTTGTTGCCGGGATACGAGAACACGGCGGCGAGCACCGCCGCACCGACCGGGTCCCGGCTGCCGGACTGGTGGGCGCGGGCGGCCGCGACCAGCTCCGGGTCACTGCGCTCCGAGGTGAGCGTCTGCTCCAGCCAGTCCCCCATCTGCCGCAGCCCGTCGCGGTACGAGGTCACCGGGCCCTTCCCCGGCGCGGACGGCTTCCGGGGAATGCCGCCCCGGCGCGGGATCAGGGCCCGACGCCAGGCGTCCGGCATGACGAAGACGTCCTCGTCCTCGGGACCGGCGGCCTCGGCCGTGGGTGCGGACACGCCGGGCTGCGCCACGGGCACCGGATCCGCCGCCGCACCCGGCTCCGTACCCGCCCCCGCACCGATCTCGCGGTAGCCCTTGCGCTCCTTCTCGGCGACCACCTTGGCGAAGTGCGCCTGCGCCTCCTCCACGGTCGGGAACGCCTTGACCTGCTCCCGCCCGTCCGTACCGGACCGCCCGTACCGTACGGTCACCGCGGCACCGTCGGCCGCGGCCTCCCAGAACTTGTCCGAGCCGCCCTCGACGAACTCCCAGCGCCGCACAGCCCCGCCCCTCTCCTCGCACTGATGATCAGGAGAGGAACGTTAGCGAGTCCCACCGACAAGTCCCCGGCCGACCGCCCCCGCACTCACCTCCCCGCCGAAGTCACCGTGCGCCGGCGCCTCGTACCTCGGCGAGCGGCGGACACGTCCTGGACTTATCGGCCGGCGTAGTTCAGTGACTGGAGCCGCGTCTTGGCGTCGTCCTCCCGTGCGTCGGGGGTGTGGCTCAGGTGGAGGGCGCGGAACGCGGCCCGTACGTCGGGGCAAAGCGGGCGCCGTCGCCGCAGACGTAGACCTGGGCCCCGGCTTCGAGCAGGGACCAGACCTCCTCACCCTCCGCCACGATGCGGTCCTGGACGAAGCGTGCGCCCATCACCGGCGGGTCGAAGTAGGAAGGCAGGGGCTCGCAGGGAGCTCCTGAGGCCCTTGATCACTCCCATGATGAGAGCGCACTTGGCCTTCGGGGGGGGCACGGCTCTGCGAAGGCCTGTGCGTACGCTGGCCGCCCGATCGTGACTTTTACAAACCGACGCGTTCCCGGAAAAGAAACTGACTTCCACTCAGAGAATGGCGATCACCGCGTAGCCCCATTCGCGGGCCATAGCAGCTGCGGTCATCGCTCCCGGCAGGTCGCGCGACGACCGCGGCAGCCGAAGCCAGCTGCCCGAACTTCGCAAATAATTAATGGAGTTGGTCGAGGTCGAAGACGGCCGTCACCGGTGCGTGGTCGCTCCAGCGCTCCGCGTGGGAGGCTGCGCGCTCGACGTAGGCCTTGACGCAGGTGTCCGCGAGCTTCTGACTAGTCGTCAGAAGGTCGATCCTCCAGCCGGAGTCGTTGTCGAAGGCGCGGCCGCGGTAGGACCACCAGGAGTAGGGGCCGGTGCGGTCGGGGTGGAGGGCGCGGACGACGTCGACGTAGCCGGCCTCGTCGTAGACGCGGGAGAGCCAGGCGCGCTCTTCGGGGAGGAAGCCGGCGGACTTCTGGTTGGCCTTCCAGTTCTTGAGGTCCTCGGGCCGGTGGGCGATGTTCCAGTCGCCGCAGACGACGACCTCGCGGCCGTCGGCGGCGGCGCGGGTGCGCAGGGCGGTGAGGTGGACGAGGAATTCCGCCATGAAGCGTTCCTTCTCGTCCTGGCGTTCGGTGCCGACTTCACCGGAGGGGAGGTAGAGGCTGGCGACGGTCAGGCCGGGGAGGTCGATTTCGACGTACCTGCCCGAATCGTCGAATTCCTCGGAGCCGAATCCGATCACCGTGCGCTGCGGCTTCTCGCGGGTGAGGATGGCGACGCCGGCCCGGCCCTTGGTGGCGGCCGGGGCCCAGACCGCGTGCCAGCCGTCGAGGTCGCGCAGCTCGGCGGGCAGCTGCTCGGGTTCGGAGCGCACCTCCTGTAGGCAGACCACGTCGGCCTCGGTGCCGGCCAGCCATTCGACGAAGCCCTTCCTGGCCGCTGCCCGGATTCCGTTCACGTTCACACTCGTCACCACGATCACCCGGGCAGCCTACCGACTGGTCGTTCCCGACCCGAATCGTGACGCGCGGGGCCGATGGCCGGGTGGCCGGCTCCGCGGGGTGTGGGCTCCGGGATTCCGATGGAGGTGGATGGTGACAGTGACTGACAGGACCTGTCGTGAACGCGGCATGAAGATGTGCGACAGTCCCATCAAGCCGCGCCATTGGTCTTGACCATCTTCGGACGGAGCGCCTAGGGTCACTTACTGCAAGGACCTTTAATAAAGAAGGACGGATAAAGGCCCGCTCTCCCACCTGCCGCAACTGCGGACGGTGGGCCCGGGATCCGCCCTCCTTGTCTCAGGGCGGACAGCATCAGGGTGGAGGACGCGGTGGGGACGACAGGACAGCTTTCTGCGGTGCCGGAGCCGAAGTACTGGCACCTGCGCACGGTGCTGCTGCGGGCCATCGACTCGGAGTTCTCCATCGGTCAGGTGCTGCCCAACGAGCGCGAGCTCTCGGCCCGCTTCGGCGTCGCCCGGGCCACGCTGCGGCAGGCGCTCGACCAGCTGGAGCTGGAGGGCCGCCTGGTGCGCCGCCGGGGGATCGGCACCCTGATCGCCGCCCCGCGGGTCGGCGTCCCGGTCAACCGGCAGGAGGAGGGCTGGCCCGGCGCCGCGCGCAGCCAGTCCTGGCGGACGCTCGACTGCACCACCGCCCCCGCCTCCGCGCAGCTGGCCAAGGGCCTGGGCATCGCCGAGGGCGCCACCGTGCACACCGTGCGCCGGGTCCGCCTGGTGGAGGGCCGCGCGGTGGCCACCGAGGCGCTGCACGTTCCGGCCGCCGCCCTGCCGCACCTGCCGGGCTTCCGCGCCGAGAGCGACCGCGCCCGTTCGGTGCTGCGCCAGCTGGAGCGCCTGGAGGTGGACGGCGAGTCCCGCTCGGTCGAGCTGGGCGTCGCCGAGGCCGAGCAGGCCGCCCTGCTGGAGCGCCCGCCCGGCGCCCCGGTCCTGGTCATGACCACCCAGTACGCCGCGGCCGGCCGGTTGGTGGCGCTGGGCGTCGCCACCTACCGGGCGGACACCTGCAAGCTGACCTTCGGCGAGGCCGGACTCGTCGAGGTCACCCCGGTCGGTGCGACGGCCGGGGTCCGCACCGCCTCCTGAACCATCTTCCGAACACCCTCAGGTCGAGGCCCGGACGCCAACTGGCGTCCGGGCCTTTGCCGTTGGCCGGCACAGCATCGGAGGCTCCGGCCGCGCGGAGGGGGAGGACGGGGTCGTGAACCTGGTCGTGGAGCTGTGGGCGAAGTCGGAGATACCGGCGTACGGCGGGCTGTTCAGGGCGGACGGAACGGTGCGGGAGGTGTTCTTCGACGGGCCCGGCTCGCTGCACCTGGAGCTGGGCGAGCCGTTCGAGGTCGGGGAGCCCAAGTACGAGCACGAGATCGACGTGGACGGCGAGGCCGAGCTGCCGGACGGGCGCGGGTTCGTCTGCTGCGGCCAGCGGGGGGGGCATGGGCGACGAGGGCTGCCTCGCCCGGCTCGACGGGCGGCGTCGGCTGGTGTGGGTGCTGACGTCGACCCAGGGCAACTCGTTCCTCCGGGTGTCCGTCGACTGGCCGCCTGCGCACTTCGTCAACGACTGGGGCACCGTCCTCACCCTCGACCTGACCGACCCGGACTACGCGCCGTGACGGCGGAGTGGTTCCGATGACAGCCCAGCCCCCAGCCCCCAGCCCCCCGGCCCCCGGCTCCCAGCCCCCGGGCCGGCCCCGCACCGCGCCCGACGTCAGGCCCGGGGCGGGTCCACCGCGAAGAGCTGCTCCTCGACGTGGTCCAGGGCGACGCGCAGGGCGCCCATCGCCACCACCTCCGAACCGAGGGCCGCCAGGGCGACCTCCGGGGCGCGCAGGGTGAACTGGGACAGGCGTTCGCGCAGCGGGTCCAGGACCCCGTCGAGGCCGGCCGCCCAGCCGCCGATCACCACCAGCTGCGGGTCGATGGCGAGGACCAGCGCGGCGACGCCCTGGACGAGGCGGGTGAGGAAGCGGTCCATGGCGACCTTGGCGACCTCGTCGCCCTCCCGGGCGAGCCGCAGCACGCGGGCCACGGCGGCCTCGTCCAGCGGGTTGAGGGGTTTTCCGGTGGTGGACAGCAGCCGCTCGGGGGTGACCTCCTGGCCGAGCAGGTGCAGGGCGCCGATCTCGCCGGCCGCGCCGCCGAACCCGCGGTGCAGCCTGCCGCCGATGAGGGAGCCGGCGCCGGGGCTGAGGCCGGCCATCACGAAGACGACGTCGTCGGCGCCGACCGCCGCCCCCTGCCAGTGCTCGGCGATGGCGGCCAGGTTGGCGTCGTTCTCGATCAGGACCGGGCAGCGGAAGGAGCGCCGCAGCCGGGCCCCGAGGTCGAGCCCGGTCCAGCCGGGCATCGCGGTGCCCAGCTGGACGGTGCCCTCGCGGTCCACGATGCCGGGGGTGCCGATGCCGACCGACCACAGGTTGTCCCGGGAGATGCCGGCCTTGCGCAGCACCTCGGCGACGGCGGTGCGGACGGCGGCGAGCCGGTCCTCGGCGTCGAGGGTCTCGTCGACCGGCTTGAAGTGACTGCCCACCACCTCGCCGGTGAGGTCGGCCAGGATGACCCGGATGTCGTGCACGCCGATCTCGATGCCGAGGATGTGCCCGGCCTCGGCGCGGAAACGGAACCAGCGGGCCGGGCGGCCGCGGCGGCCGGGGCCCGGCTGGCCCTCCTCCCGCGGCTGCTCCACCTCGGCGACCAGCCCGGTCTCGACCAGACCCTCGATCACGCCCTCGACGGTCGGGCGGGAGAGCCCGGTCTCGCCGACGAGCTGAGTGAGGGTCACGGAGTGGCCGTTGCGCAGCGCCCGGAGCGTGACCGCCGCGTTGATCCGCCGCAGCAGCGAGGAGTCTCCTCCGGTGAGCCGATCCGCCAATGCGATGCCCTTCGCCGTTCGCGCGACTGCCCTGGCGCGCGGTGTCGAGTGCGCGGTGCCCACCGAGTGGCCCGCGGGGGTGCACCCCCGGAGAACGCGGCACGGCGGCAGGGGGCCGCCTGCGCGAGGGCCGGAGGACATGCGGAGCCTACCCGGGGACGGAGCCGGGCGGCGAGGATCCTCGCAGCTCATCCAGGCTTCGGTATCGAAATGGTACGGATCGGGTGGCGGTGCGTGATCCGGACTTCACCGCTCGGCCACGGTGGACGGGTGGGCGAGCCGCCGGGACAGCACCGACGGGAGGGAACGCTCCGACAGCAGCGAGCCGAGGCCGCGCCGGGAGCCGGCCGACAGGACACTGAGGGTGGAGCAGGCCGAGCCGATCGAGCCGAGGGAGAGGACGGATCCGATCGAGCCGATGGACAGCACCGACCCGATCGAGCCGATGGACAACACCGAGCCGATCGAGCCGAGGGAGAGGACGGATCCGATCGAGCCGGTCGACAGCACCGACCCGATCGAGCCGATCGACCGGACGGACACGATGGAGCCGATCGAGCGGAGGGAGCCGATGGACCCGCGGGCGGGTCGGGCCGGAGGCGCGGAAGTGGTCATGACCCTTGAGAGTAGCCAGCCGCACCCCCGGGCGTCCGTCAGTCCACCCGGGCCGCGAACAGCCGCTGCCCCAGCAGTGCCATCGGGTGCTCGTCCTCCGGCAGGGTCAGCACGGTCGGGCAGCCCGCGGCGGTCAGTGCGGCCCGCCAGTGCTCCGCCGGGCGGGCGGTGGGGCCGTGGGCGTCGCCGGTGATCAGCAGGTCGAGCTGTTCGGCGGTGGGCGCGAGCAGCAGCAGCCGGCCGCCGGGGGAGAGCAGCCGGACCAGGGCCGTCACCTCCTGCTCCGGTTCTCCGGCCACGGTGGCGGCCACGGTCGGAGCCGGAGCCGAAGCCGAAGCAACCGTCGGAGCCGGAGCCGGAGCCGGAGCCGGAGCCGAAGCAACCGTCGGAGCCGGAGCAAAAGCCGGAGCAAAAGCCGGAGCCGCTGTCACCGTGGCGACGACGACGTCGTAGCGCCCGCCGTCGGGAACGGCGTGGTGCTCGACGGCGTGCCGGGGCCGAGTGGCGGCGGCGAGGGCGCGGGCGACGGCGGGTTCGCCGCCCTCAGGGTCGAGTTCGAGCACGCGCAGCGGCCCGGGCCCCTGGTGGGCTTCGGCGGTGCCGCGCACCAGCGCGCCGAGGGCGGCGCCGAGGTAGCCGAGGGCGGCGGCCCGGCGGACCGGGGTGGCGGCCGGCCGGGGGGCCTCCTGGCCGGTGATCACCCGGGGCAGCCGCAGGGCGTCGCGCCGGACCCGGGTGAGGGCGGCGGCCGGGCCGAGCCCGTCGGCCCAGGTCTCGACGGCCGGGCGCCAGGTGTCGCGGACCTCGGCGGCGGCCGGGCCGGGCCGGCCGCGGAAGACCGGGCCCTGGGCGCCGCCGTCCTGGCGGGTGATCAGGCCGTTCCGGGCGAGCGCGTCCAGCCAGCGGGCGACGCGGGGGCGCTGGGCGGGGGTGACCATGGCCGCGGCGAGCACTTCGGCCTCGGGGTGGCCGCGGGCGGGGTCGGTGAGCACGCCGCTCTGCTGGAGGGTGTGCAGCAGTGCGGCGAGTACGGCCCGGTCGAGCTGGGCGCCGAAGTCGCGGACCTGCGCGGCGGTGATGCCGATGCTGTGCTTCCATGCGGCGGCCGTGGCGTTCTCGGCGTCGGCGCGCAGCCGGCGGTCGGCGGCCTCGGCGTTGCTGGCGGGGGCGCGGACGTGGGCGAGGACGGCCCCGAGGGCGTCGACGGCGGTGTAGACGTCCTCCTGTCGGGGTTCGGGGCCGACGTGCAGGACCAGGCGCAGCGCGCCGAGGTCGTGGGCGGTGAGGTCGGGTTGCCGGCTGAGGGGCCAGAGCAGGGCGGAGGGCAGGCTGAGGTGGGTGGTCCGGGCGGCGGCGACGGCCCGGAGCTGCTGGTCGGGCCGCTGGTCGGGGTCGCCGCAGTGGACGGTGCCGCCGGCCAGGAGGGTGGCGAGGGCGAGGTCGACGGCGAGGTCGGTCACGGGGTGGAGCACGGTGTGCCGGATCGGGGGCGTGCCGAGGACGCCGGCCCAGTAGCGCAGCCGCTGTTCGGCGGCCCGGGCGGCGGAGGGTGGGAGTGCGGCGTGCTCGGCGACGCGCCGGGCGAGGGCGCGGGGCAGGCCGCCCGGCGGGGAGACGCCGAGCAGCAGGCCGATGCCGCTGATCGCGCGCCCGTCGGCGACGACGGCGGGTCGGTCGCCGAGTTCGCGCAGCGCGCTGACCAGGGCGGGAGTCGTGGGCACGGTGATCACTCCGGGGTGCGGGGCGGAAACCGCACTACTGAACCATGGGGGCGGGGCGGTGAAGGCCGGTCGCAAGTCAAACTTCTGTAATGATTTTCATATCGGACAGCCAAGCTGTCGAGGTGAAGTCACCTCGAAGTGGTCGGAACTTCACATTCCGGAAGCCTCGTGCGATCCCTTGACAGGTGGTTCGGGTACTGGATCAATGGAGCGAACAGGGCTGACCGAACGATCGGTCGGTACCCCTGGCAGGGGAACTCCGGCCGAGCAGCGAAGGAGCGACGATGACCGGCACCGCACCCGTCCCGCACCGACACCTCGGGGAGCCGATCCCGCCGGAGCTCCTGGACGCCGGTGAGCGGATGACCCCGGACGAGCTGCGCGCCCACCAGCTCACCCGGCTGCGGGCCACCCTGCGGCACGCGTACGACAACGTCGAGCTCTACCGCCGCAAGTTCGACGCCGCCGGGGTCCGCCCCGAGGACTGCCGCACCCTGGACGACCTCGCCCGCTTCCCCTTCACCACCAAGGCCGACCTGCGCGAGGGCTACCCCTTCGGCATGTTCGCCGTCCCGATGGAGCGAGTCCGCCGGATCCACGCCTCCAGCGGCACCACCGGGCTGCCGACCGTGGTCGGCTACACCGACAACGACCTCTCCATGTGGGCCGACGTGGTCGCCCGCTCGATCCGCGCGGCCGGCGGCCGGCCCGGCGACAAGGTGCACATCGCCTACGGTTACGGGCTGTTCACCGGCGGCCTCGGCGCCCACTACGGCGCCGAGCGGGCCGGCTGCACCGTCATCCCGGCCTCCGGCGGCATGACGGCCCGCCAGGTGCGGCTGATCCTGGACTTCGAACCCGAGATCATCATGGTCACCCCGTCCTACCTGCTGACCCTCCTGGACGAGTTCGAGAAGCAGGGCGTCGACCCGCGCGGCACCTCGCTGCGGGTCGGCATCTTCGGGGCCGAGCCCTGGACGGAGGAGATGCGGCGCGAGATCGAGGAACGGCTCGACCTGCACGCCGTCGACATCTACGGCCTCTCCGAGGTGGTCGGCCCCGGCATCGCCCAGGAATGCGTGGAGACCAAGGACGGGCTGCACATCTGGGAGGACCACTTCTACCCGGAGATCGTCGACCCGTTCACCGACGAGGTGCTGCCGGAGGGGGAGGGCGGCGAACTGGTCTTCACCTCGCTCACCAAGGAGGCCCTGCCGATCATCCGCTACCGCACCCGCGACCTCAGCCGGCTGCTGCCCGGCACCGCGCGGCCGGCCTTCCGCCGGATGGAGAAGGTCACCGGGCGCAGTGACGACATGATCATCCTGCGCGGGGTGAACGTCTTCCCGACCCAGATCGAGGAGATCCTGCTGCGCACCCCGGGCGTCGCGCCGCACTTCCAGCTGCGGCTCGGCCGGCAGGGGCGGCTGGACCACATGACCGTCCGGGTGGAGGCCCGGCCGGAGGCCTCCGACGAACAGCGGGCGGCGGCGCGGGCGGCGATCGTCCGCGCGGTGAAGGACGGGGTGGGGATCACCGTCGCGGCCGAGGTGGTGGACCCGTACACGCTGGAGCGCTCGGTCGGGAAGATCAAGCGGGTGGTGGACGAGCGCGGGTGAACCCGCCCGGCGCCCGGCGCCCGGCGGCCCCGCAGCCCTGCCGTCGTCCCGTCGTGCGGGCGCGCGGGCGTGCGCGGGCACCCCGCGCGGGCTCTATGCTGCGGGGCATGCCGAGTGAGCTGCGCACTCTTCAGCCCGCCGAGGACCTCGCCTTCGTCCGGCGGGAGACCGAGCTGAAGCCCGTCCCCTTCGTGCCCGAGATCAGCCTGCACATGGCCGAGGACGCCATCGCCCTGTGGGAGACCACCGAGCGGGCGCGCGGGGAGGACGGGCTGCCGCCGCCGTTCTGGGCCTTCGCCTGGGCGGGCGGGGTGGCGGTCGCCCGCTACGTGCTGGACCACCCCGAACTGGTCGCCGGCCGTACGGTGTTGGACGTCGCGGCCGGCTCCGGGCTGGTCGGGGTGGCCGCCGCGCTGCGCGGGGCCACGGACGTGCGCGCCGCCGAGATCGACGCCTACGCGGTGGCCGCGATCGGGCTGAACGCCGAGGCCAACGGGGTGCGGGTGGACGGCGCCCTGGTGGACCTGGTGGACGGCGACGGCGGTCCCGCCGAGGTGGTGCTCGCGGGCGACGTCTTCTACGAACGGGCCATGGCCGCCCGCTTCCTGCCCTTCCTGGAGCGGGCCGCGGCGCGCGGCGCGACCGTGGTCGTCGGCGACCCGGGCCGGGCCTACCTGCCCCGCGAGCGGTTCACCGCGGTGGCGGCCTACCAGGTGCCGGTGGTCGCGGACCTGGAGGACACCGCGGTCAAGACCACGACGGTGTGGCGGCTCGGCTGACGGTCGAGGGTGTGGCGGCAGGGGCGCCGTCCGGACGGCCGCCGAGCGCTGGCGGCCGGTTCCGGGGCATGGTCGGCTGGGAGCGATGCGTGTGCGAACGGCATCGTCCGGCATCGTCCGGTGTCGTTCGGCACCGTTCCGGCGCACCGCCGGACCCGCTCACCCGACAGGGGACCACCATGACCACCACCGTGAACGGACTCAGGCTCGGCCCGCCCCAGGCGGTCGCCGACCTGCACGCCGGCCTGCCCGACTTCGAGCAGGCCCTCGCCTTCTACCACCAGCACCTGGCACCGGACACCGCGATCGACCTGTCCGTCGCGGAGAACGTCCTGCTGTACCACCACTCGATGCAGCGGGACGTCTTCGACAAGGTCCGGCTGATCCCCGAGGCGAACATCAAGTACATGGCCCCGGTCGGCATACCGTGGCTGCGTCAGCAGGTGGCGGACCTGCTCACCCGGGCGTTCGGCCGTACGGTCTCGATGGACGACGTGTTCGGCTGCGCCGGGGTCTCCTCCGCGCTGGAGTGCATCGCCTTCGGGCTCATGCGGCGGCAGGGGACGGGCGGAGAGCCGCTCAAGCCGGGGGACGAGGTGCTGATCCCGGCGCCGTACTGGCAGGGCTTCAACTGGTCGTTCCAGGAACGGCCCAAGCTGAAGTGCGTCCCGGTGCACCTGCCCACCCACGGCGAGGACCGCTACCGCCTCACCCTCAACCTGATCGTGAACGCCTACGAGGCGCGGAAGGAGGCGGGGCACAACCCGCGGCTGCTCGTCCTCACCAATCCGCACAACCCGTTGGGTGTCAACTACCCCAAGGAACTGCTCGACGAGATCTACGACTGGGCGCTCGCGCACACCGATCTTCACATCATCTCGGACGAGATCTACTGTCATTCCCAACTCGACACCGGTACGACGCCGTTCACCAGCGCGATGGCCCTGGAGGCGTACCAGGGGCATACCGACCGGATCCACGTGGTCTGGGGCTTCGCCAAGGACTTCGGGTTGTCCGGCTTCCGCACGGGATTCGTCGTCTCGAAGAACGAGGCCGTGCACCGCGCCATGCTCGGCAGCGACGACCCGGCCGAGCAGACCCGCGCACTGCCCTGGTTCACCCCGTTCGACTCGCTGAAGACCTACGTCGTCGGGGAACTGCTCAGGACCACCGTCGAGGGGGAGCCGTACCCGGCGTACGCGATGCGCGAGTACCGCACGCTCCTGAGCACGAGCTTCCGCAGGACCAAGGCCGCCCTGGACGCCGCCGGGATCGAGTACGTCCACCGGGACGGCGACAACGCCGCGATGTTCTTCTGGCTCGACCTCAGCAGGTACCTCGGCAAGCGCGCGCCCGGCGAGCACGTCAACGGGCTGCCGGCCATCGGGCCGGACGGGCTCGATCCGAACGAGGAGTGGCTGTTCCGCTACCTCGCCGCCAAGCCCACCGAGGTCTCCCTGCTGCCCGGCGGGACCATGCACAACGCGGAGCCGGGCTTCTTCCGGCTCTGCTTCACCAGCCGGATGCCCGAGGACGTCGAGGCCGCGGTGCGGCGGCTCGCCGAGGCGCTGGCGCAGCTGAAGTAGCCAACGTAGCCGTAGCCGTGGCTGGGGCCGTGGCTGTGCGGCACCGGGCGCGCCCGGTGCCGCTTCAGCTGTTTCAGCCGTCCAGTGACTCAGCCGCGCAGGCGGGCCAACCAGGCCTCGACCTCGTCGGAGCGGCGCGGGAGGCCGGCGGAGAGGTTCTCGTTGCCGTCCTCGGTGACGAGGATGTCGTCCTCGATCCGCACCCCGATGCCCCGGTACTCCTCCGGCACCGTCAGGTCGTTCTCCTGGAAGTAGATGCCCGGCTCGACGGTGAGCACCATGCCCGCCACGAGCGGGCCGTCGACGTGCTCCTCGGTGCGGGAGTGGGCGCAGTCGTGGACGTCGATGCCCAGCATGTGCCCGGTGCCGGCCAGGGTGAAGCGGCGGTGCAGGCCCAGCTCGTACACCTTGTCCGCGCTCAGGTCGCCGAACAGGCCCCAGGAGGTGAGGTGCTCGGCGAGTTCGCGCTGGGCGGCACGGTGGAAGTCGCGGAACTGCCCGCCCGGCCGCACGGCCGCGATGCCGGCCTCCTGGGCCGCGTACACGGCGTCGTAGACCTTGCGCTGCAGCTCGGTGAAGCGGCCGCTGACCGGCAGGGTGCGGGTGACGTCGGCGGTGTAGAGGTGGTTGGTCTCCACGCCCGCGTCGAGCAGCAGCAGGTCGCCGGGCCGGGCGTGCCCGCTGTTGCGCACCCAGTGCAGGGTGGTCGCGTGCGGGCCGGCCGCGGCGATGGTGCTGTAGCCCACGTCGTTGCCCTCGACCCGGGCCCGGACGAAGAAGGTGCCCTCGATCAGCCGCTCGGCGGTCTCGGTGTCGGTGCCGAGGACGCGCACCACGTCCTCGAAGCCGCGGGCGGTGGCGGCGCAGGCGAAGCGCAGCTCCTCGATCTCGAACGCGTCCTTGACCAGGCGCAGCCCGGACAGGAAGACCTCGAACTCCTCGTCCCGCTCGGCGACCGCTCGGTCCGCGAGGGCCTCCTCCACGCCCGCGTCGTGGCGGCGCAGCACCCGCGCCGGGCCGGTGGCGGCGCGCAGGTCCGCGCGGACGGCGCGCACGTCCCGGCAGGGCAGGCCGAACAGCCGCTCGCTCTCGGTCAGGCTGTTGCGGCGGCCGTCCCACAGCTCGCCGTGGCCGTCCAGCCAGAACTCGCCGTTGTCGACGCGGGAGCGGTCGCGCAGGTAGAGCACGGCCTCGTGGCCGCCGGTGCCGGTCGGGGTGAGCACCAGGACGCCGTCCTGGGACTGGTCGCCGGTCAGGTAGGCGTAGTCGGAGGAGGGGCGGAACGGGTAGTCGGTGTCGTTGGCCCGGACCTTGGGGTTGCCGGCCGGGACCACCAGCAGCTCGCCGGGGAAGGCGGCGGACAGCTCCGCGCGGCGGCGGGCGGTGTGCGCGGCCTGGGGGACGGGCTCCAGGGCGGTGCGCTCGGTGTCGGCCCAGCCCTGCGTCATGCTCTCCGCGAGCTCGTCCGTGACCCCGCGGGTCAGGCCGTTCTTCCGGTACTTGATGGTCTCGGCGGGCTCGGTGGTCTCGGCGGGCTCGGCGGGCTCGGTCACTGAGGTCTCCTGGTGAGGGTGAGGGAAGCGCGGTGCTTCGCTACGCTTCCCCGTCCGTCGGTGTGCGTCCCGTACGGTATATCGAACAGTGCCGGGTGAGAAGAGGTCGAGAGTGAACGATGCCGAGGAATCCGTCCGGGGCGTCCTCGCCGCCAACCTGAAGCGGGTGCGCGCCCAGCGCGGACTGTCGCTGTCCGAGCTGTCCCGGCAGGCCGGGGTCGGGAAGGCGACGCTGTCCCAGCTGGAGTCCGGGGCCGGGAACCCGACGCTGGAGACGGTGCTCGGGCTCTCCCGGGTGCTCGGCGTGCCGATCTCCGACCTGGTCGAGGGCCGGCCGGGCGGCGAGGTCACGGTGGTGCGCGCGGCCGAGACCGAGGTGCTCAGCGGGCGGGGCGTCGACCTGCGCCCGCTGCGCCGGATCGAGTCCGGGGACGCGGTGTTCGAGCTGTACGACCAGGTGGTGCGCACCGGAGCCGCCCAGGACTCCGGGGGGCACACCGGCACCGAGCACACCGTGGTCCAGACCGGTCGGCTGGGCGTGCGGGTCGACGGGCGCGAGATCGAACTCGGCCCCGGCGACTACATCGGCTTCGACGCGGCGCTGCCGCACGCCTACACCGCGCTGGACGGCGACCAGGTCCGCTCGGTGCTGGTGCTGCAGTACCGGGCCGAGCAGCACGGCCACCTCGCGGAACCGGTCCGGCCGGCGTCGTGGGGGCTCTGGCACTGAGCGGGCGGAACGGGTTCGGCCGCGCTGCCCGGTCGTTCGGAATACCGAACGGTTGATCCGTCCGTCATGATGATCACCATGACGGACGCACTCACCTGGCTCGCCGAACCCCAGTCGATCGCCTACGGCGGCTACAGCGTGGTCCTGGCCCGCGGCCTGGAGCCCGAGGAGCTCGTGGCCCGGATCGCCGAGGAACTCCCGGGGTGCACCGCGCGCCCGCTCGGCGAACTCACGGCGGACGACCTGGTCGAGGAGTACGAACTCGAATTCCCCGGCGACGTCGAGGACATCGGGCTGCGCCACGGGCGCACCGGCGACCTCGCCTTCGCGGTGGTGTACGGCTACTGGCAGGGCGAGCTGAGTGTGCCGCCGTCCGCCTCGCGCGGCGGCGCCGAGGTCTACCACCTGGAGTTCGAGGAGGAGAACGGCAAACCGGTGCCGCCGTTCTTCCGCGGCTACCGGGACGGCCGGGAGACCTGCTTCCTCAACCTCCACCTGGACGCCAGCTGGGGCCCCGACGGCGTCCTGGGCGAGCCCGCCACCGTCGCCGCCCTGACGGCCGAACTGGCCGCCGCCGGGCTGCCCGACCACGACCGCGAGGGCGACGACCTCCACCGCACCTGCCTGGAGGTGCTCGGCCGCCACTTCGGCCTCACCCTCCCGCGGGCCCTGGTGCTGGACGGCGCGCTCCCGGCGGTCCTGCTGGAGACCGACTGACGGGGCGGCCGGGCGACCGGTCGGCGCCGTTCCGCCGCGTTCCGCGGCGAGGCGCCGCCGGCGGGAGCCCTTGAGGGACGCCCCGTGCCCCGCCCCCCGGTGCCCCGCGGCCGTCCCGTCAGCGGTCGGCGGTGCGCAGGTCCAGGTGGTACCGGTCCGACCGGGTGCCGTCCCCGCGGTGCGTCCGCCGGTCGAGGAGGAACCCCGCCCGGTGCGCCACCGCGGCGGAGGCGGTGTTCTCCGGCTCCACCTGGATCACCGCCTCCACGCCGCCCTCGGCGGCCGCGTACCGGGCGGCCAGGAGGACCGCCCGGGTCGCCAGGCCCCGCCCCCTCCAGGACGGGTAGAGGCCGTACGCGATGTTCACCTGGCCGGGAGCCAGGCCTTCCCCCGCGAACCGCAGGTCGACCGTCCCCGCGAGCACCTCGCCCGGCTCCACGCGGATGCCGAACGCGCGGAGCGGCCCGGAGGCCTCCCACTGTTCCCGGCAGTGGCGGAGGTACGTCTCGACGCCCTCCCGTGTGCCGGGGCCGCCGTTGAGCCAGCGGACGAGCGCCTCGTCCTCGCCCAGGAGATGGGCCTCGGCATCGTCCGGGGACAGTGGGGACAGGGTGACGACGCCGTCGGACGGCTTCACTTCCTCCATGCGGTGATTGTCGACACGGCCGCCGCCCCGCGCCAACGGTTTGCTGGAGAACGACGGCGGGGCCGGCCGGCCGGGGCTCCGGCCGGCCGCCCCCTGCCCCGCCCCTGCACCCCCCGGCGGCCACCGAGGAGGGGCACGCCGAGCGGGGCGGGGATGTCGAAGGAGTGGTCGGCGCTGTTGCCGTTGTAGCAGTCGTGCGGGCCGGTGAAGGTCACGGACTCGTCCTCGAAGAAGAAGTCCTGGTGGATCGTCCCCAGGACGACCAGATTAGAGGGGCTGCTGGAACCGTTCAGCTCCTCAGTGACCCCGGTGACGCCGGTGACCCCGGTGACCCGGTGACCCCGGCGTCCCGGGCGGCCGCGGCGGCGGTCAACGGAGCGTCGACGACCCGCCCGCCGGTGGCGAACTTGATGGCCTCCCGGTAGCCGCCGAAGCACGTCGACTGCCCGCCCTCCGCGCTCACCACGCAGTTCCGGGCCGAGCCGCCGGCCGCCGCGGGCCGGGCGACGGCCGTGCCCGCGCCGGACAGAGGCAGCGAGACCGCCGCCGCTGCGAGGACGGCACCGGCGTGCTTGAAGGAGCGGGTCATCGTTGATCAACTCCTGTTCCAGATGGGTGACTTGTCGAGATGCCGCTCTCGCCGGAGCGCCTGACACCGATTCCGTGCCAGGCGGGTGGGTGAGGAGAATCCCAGAGATCTGGGACGTGCACGTGTCACCCGTCGGCGCGACGGCCCGTTCGGGTGCGGGAGCCGTCGGCGCGGACGTCGAGGTGTGCGGTTCGGAGCCCGTGCCGGGCCCCGGGGCGTCAATCGGCCGTTCGGGTATCCGCCCCGAGGCGCGAACGGTGCGGGAACGGTCCGTGAATTGTTCCCCGGTCGGGTGAACTGCACAGCCGCCCCCCGGGGCCCTGAGGGCATCATGGGCCGCGACACGGGACCTCGCGGAACAGGGAGTCGACCGATGGGAAGGCCGATGGCGGAGTTCGGCTGCGCGAAGTGCTACGGCGAGGACGAGCGGGCCGTGTGGGGCCGGCAGCGGGAGGGCTTCGAACACGAGGCGGAGGTGGTGGGCGGCTCGCGCTTCGCCGTCAACCTGCGGCGCTGCCTGGGGTGTTCGCAGCAGTTCGTGTGGATCTTCACCGAGGTCGTCGACTGGATGGGCGGGGACGACGCCCAGTACGTGACGATCATGCCGGTGACGGCCGTCGAGGCGAGCGGCCTGAGAAGTGGAACGCTGCGGCCCCAGGACCTCGGCGCCCTCGGCCGCGGCCGCCGCCACCTGAACCACGACTGGCCCACCGGCGGCCCGGCGCGGCTGCAGTGGCGCTCCGGCCGCTTCCTGGTCGCCGAAGGGCGGTAGCCCCTCCGTCCGGTGCTCGGAGCGGTGCGGCGGCTGTCCCCGATCCGGGTGCTCGCTACTTCCGTCGACCGGGGCGGTGGGCGAGCTTCTTCTCCGCCTTGAGCAACAGGGGGAGCAGGGCGTAGACGACGACCGGGACGACGAGACCGGTCATGACCAGGGTCCGCAGCACCAGCGGCAGGCGCCCGAGGTGGGGGCCGAGCAGGGCGAAGGTGGCGGTGATGGTCGGGTAGACGGCGAGCCAGGTGAGCAGTGCCCGGCGGTGCACGGACGGGGCGGCCGGGGCCGGTGCGGTGATGCTGTCGGTGTTCAAGGCGGTTTCCTCCCGTGAGTGAGCGGCTGGAGGCTTTGGATGCCCAAAACTCCAACCCGTCGGTTGGAGTTTGGCAGGCGCGCAGGCGGATGTCCAACCCTTTGGTTGGAGATTCGCGCTATGGTGATGCCATGGCCTGGGACACCGCACGCACGCAGCAACTCCTCCTCGACGCCGCCGTCGAGGAGTTCGCCGAATCCGGCCCGGACGGTGCCCGGATCGCCCGCGTCGCCACCCGGGCGGGAGTGAACAAGGAGCGGATCTACCAGTACTTCGGCAGCAAGGAGCAGCTCTTCGCCGCGGTGCTGGCGTCCGAACTCGGCAAGCTGGCGGAAGCGGTGCCGCTCACCCCGGTGCCGGGGCTGGAGCTCGGCGACTACGCCGGACGCGTCTTCGACTACCACTCGGCCAACCCGCACTTCTCGCGCCTGCTGGCCTGGGAAGGGCTGCAGCGCGGCACGGAGTCCCAGGCGCTGGCCGCGGAGCCCGAACGCACCGCGCACTACGGAGAGAAGGTCGCCGTCCTCGCGGCCGCGCAGCGGGCGGGCGAGCTGGCCGACGATGTGGATCCGGGACGGCTGATGTTCGCGGTGATCGGCCTGGTGAACGCGTGGTTCACGCTCCCGCAGATGGTCCGCCTGCTGGTCTCCGGCGCGACCGACCCGGCAGCGGACCGGGAGGCCCTCGTCACCCTGGTCCGCCGCCTGACGAGGCCTGCGGCGGTGTGAACGGGCGGAGTGGTGCCT
>NZ_JBSHBN010000171.1:0-19834 GCF_053612025.1 Kitasatospora sp. NPDC054768 | reverse complement strand
CGGGGGGGCCCCGCGGGCGGCGCGCCCCCGGCGCTGGCCCTGTGGGTGGTGCCGGGGGCGGAGGCGCGGCGGGGTGGCGCCGGAGGCCACGGCGCACGGCAGGCGGGCGGCCCGGGCTCGCCGCAGGAGTTCCACAGTGCACGCGATGGGCGTGATCGTGTGGACCTCGGCCAAGAGGTGGGCGCGGCTACGGGCGATGACCTCGTCGTGGGGCAGCGCCCGGCCGCCGGGCAGCACCGCCAGCAGGTCGCGGATGGACAGCCCGATGTGCCGGGCATACCAGGCGGCATAGAGGGCGACACCGTAGGGCTGCAGGGCGGCGCGCAGCGCGTCCTCGTGTCCCTGGCGGGTGTCGGCGAGGGTGCCGTCGAAGTCGAGGATCAGGGCGCCGATGCCCTCGTCGAGTGCGGGCACGCAGCCGCGCCCGCCCGGGCAGGACGGCGGCTGGCGGCTGCCCGTGCTCATGCCGCGGCCTCGGTGGCGCACCGGCCGCAGCACAGGCAGGCGGCTCCGGAGCCCTGCCAGGGTGCGGTCAGGCAGTCCAGGTCTCCGCCGCTGTCGCGGATCCAGGTGCGGATTCGGTCGGCGGCTTCGTACTCGTCGACGTGGCGGCGGTCCACGATGCGGTAACGGACGGGGTCGGTGGCGGCGAGCCGTTCGAAGAGCGCGGACGCCTCGCTCATGAACCGGGCCTGCTCTTCGGTGAACGTGAGCCGGTCGCGCTGCTGGGCACGCTTGAGCGCTTCGGTGGGGTCGTCGGTGACGAGGATGGTGAGGTCGGGCAGCGGCCGCCAGGAGGCGGCGAGGTGGAGCAGGTCCGTGGCGGTGTGCAGGGCGGCGTCCGGGTCGTCGGGGTGCAGGAGCAGGGCCTGGCACACGGCGGTGGTGTCGACGCTGCGGCCCTCCACGACGGCCTGACCTCGCGTCAGGTCGGGCAGGACGGTGTCCAGGTCGTGGCGTTTGATGGCCATGAGGAGCAGGGCCTCGGCCATCGGGGTGCCGCCGCGCAGGAACGGGTCGCCGATGCTGGCCTGGCGCAGCGCCTGCAGCAGCGCCTCGCCCAGGCCGGGGCGGCCGCCGGCGCGTTGGGAGAACTCGTCCAGCATCACCGGCTTGCCGTCGAGGGCTTCGACGGCGCGGTTGGTGAGGTAGGTCTTGCCGACACCGTTGAGGCCCTCGGCGGAGATCAGCGGGCCGCGGCGGCAGCGCCTTCGGCGCGGTGTGGTGGTCATGCTGCGATGTCCTATCGGAGAGGGCGGGCCGCCGCAGCGGGTGCGGCGGCCCGGGCTTCGGGGTGTGCGGTCAGCCGCTCCACTCGGAGCTCGCGCGGGTGATGACGGTGGCGTAGCGGTCGAGGACCGCTTCGTCGTCGCGGTCGGTCAAGACGACGGCCAGGGTGCGCTCCAGGATCTGGGCGGCGCCGCGGCACGGCGGCCGGGCGCCGCCAGCGAACATCGGGCGCGTGTCGCACGGGACCAGACGGAAGGTGCCAGTGGAGTTCGGCACGCCGCGCTGGGCGAGGTGCTCGGCGAACGCGCGCGGGCGCGGCAGGCCGATCGCCAGGAGCGGGGAGTAGTGGTTCCACGTCTCGTCGGTGGCCGGGCGGATCGGGATGAGGCCGCGGGCGCCGGCCAGGGCGTGCAGCAGGTACGCGCTTTGGGCGCGGCGGCGTTCCAGCAGGGCCGGGAGGCGGTGCAGGTTGGCGTGGGCGAGGGCGGCGAGGGGCTCGGCCAGGCGGGCGTTGACGGCGAGTTGCTGCTGGGGGCGGCCGCCGGGCGGT
Organism: Kitasatospora sp. NPDC054768; assembly: GCF_053612025.1. Classification (NCBI taxonomy): domain Bacteria; kingdom Bacillati; phylum Actinomycetota; class Actinomycetes; order Kitasatosporales; family Streptomycetaceae; genus Kitasatospora; species Kitasatospora sp. NPDC054768. The sequence goes on along the minus strand of NZ_JBSHBN010000171.1, from coordinate 18,054 downwards.
GGTGTGAGCCAGTGCCCGCGAAAGGCCCGGGCCCGGGCGGCCAGGTCGGCATCGTCGGTCACGACGAAGCCGCCTTCCCCGCTCCAGAGGATCTTGCCGTCCTTCATGCTGAAGCACCCGGCGATGCCGCCGGTGCCGGCCGCGATGCCGGCGCGTGAGGTCCCGGCGGCCTGGGCGGCGTCCTCCACCACGGCCAGGTTGTGGCGGGAGGCGAAGGCGGCCAGCGTGGCCGGGTCGCCCATCCGCCCCCACAGGTGCACTGGGACAATCGCCCTGGTCCTGTCCGTGACCTTGGCGGCGGCGTCCGCGTAGTCCATATCGAGCGTGGCGGGGTCGCTGTCGACGAACACCGGGGTGGCACCGAGCTGGACGACGGGGGCGGCGGTCATGATCACGGTGAGCGCCGGCACCAGGACCTCGTCGCCGGGCTGGATGCCAGCCGCGAACAGCGCGGCGTGCAGCGCGGCGGTCCCGGAGTTCACCGCGACCGCGTACCGGGTGCCGAACACGCCGCTCAGGTCGCGCTCGAACGCGTCGGCGCACTCGGCGTGGGCCGGGTCGGGCATGTGGGTCAGCGCCTCCCGTACCCCGGCACCGAGGGCGTCCGCCGCGGGCAGCGGGGGCAGGGGGCTGCTCATGGCCCCACCCGGCCCAGGAGGCGGGGCATGCCGAGCACGAGCGGGGTCATGTTGACGCAGTCCCGGGAGAAGTGGGAGCAGTCTGTGCACGCCGGACGGCCGTCGAACAGGGTCCGCGCATCGGCGCCGACGATCGTGCGGCGCGCTTCGGGCGGCGTCGCGGCGATCCGCCGGTCGGAGGGGCAGTCCCACACCGTGCCGTCGGGCTGGATGAAGAACAGCTGCGCACCGCCGAAGCACTGCTCGACGCGGCCGCTGTCCTGGGTGGCGATCGAGTCGAGGAACTTCCGCACGTACGCGGGTCCGGGCAGGGTGAGTCCGCCGGGATCCTGCTGGAGGTGCAGCAGCTGCTCCTCGACGGCGGGGACGTCGTCGGCGGTGTGGCAGCGTTCGGCGAAGAGCTTGTGGTCGGGGGGCAGGGAGATGGGCTGCGGGACGTAGTAGTCGACGCCGATCTCGGCGGCCAGGCGGGCGACGGCGGTGATCTCCTGGGGGCGCTCGCGGATGACGACGCTGTAGATCCCAACGCGCGGGCCCGCGCCGTCGCCCCGCTCGTCCAGGAGGGTGCGGATGCCGGCCAGGACTTCGCGGTGGCCGACGCGGCGGGAGCGGGAGGGCCGCAGGGCGTCGTTGACGGCCTCGTCCGCGCTGTCGAGGGACACCGAGACGGCGTCGACGCCGAGTTCGACGAGTTTGCGGGCGATACCGGGCCGGGTGAGGGGCACGCCGTTGGTGGCGATGACGACCTCGCACCCGGCGTCCTTGATCGTCTTGATCACGCTGAGGGTGGGCAGCCAGTCCAGCGGCTCACCGCCCGCCAGGACGACCCGCTCGACCGGCGAGTCGGCCAGGCTGCGCGCGAACGCCTCCAGCTCGGCGTGGTCGAGGTCGCGCACGGGTATGTGGGAGAGCAAGCCCACCTCCTTGGGCGGGCCCTGCTTGTCGTCCGCGAGCTCGCCGAAGTAGCAGTGCGGGCAGCCGAAGGAGCACGGGGAGCGCAGCGCCCACAGCACGGTGATCTCGCGCCTGCGCCGCGGCCGAGGCGCAGTGTCAGGCCACATGGGCGGCCTCCCGATGGGTTTCGGCGGCGCGCACAGCGTCCTCGACGGCTTTCGCGGCTTCCCCGGGGCCGCACCCGCTGACGTCGATCAGCGTGTACCGGTCGGGCTCGGCGGTGGCGAGCTGCTGGTAGAGCTGGCCGGTGCGCTCGATCACCGCGCGGGCGTCGGTCGGGATGGCGTGGCCGATGCGCTCGGCGAAGCGGGCCGTGCACACGTCGCCGTCGCCGACCAGCAGCACCGTGGCGTCGGGCATGGGCCGCCAGCGGCGGGCGGTGGCCAGGATCCGCTCGGCGATCGCCAGGGCGGGCGTGGCGGGGTGCTCGGCATGCAGGATCGCCGCCTGGCACACGGCCACGCTGTCCACGCCGCGGTCCTCCAGGACGACTTCCACGCCGTCCGGCAGGGCGGAGGCCAGGCGCTCGGCCTCGTGGAACTTCAGCGCCAGCAGCGCGAGCGTCTCGGCGACCGGGTGCCCGGTGCGCAGGCACACGTCGCCGGTCGCGGCGAGGGCGGCGATGACCTGGCCGGGCAGGGAGTCGGCCCGCTGGTCGGTCAACTCGTCCAGACGCAGGCACCGCGGGCCGAGCGCCGCGGCCACCGCGCGCACCGCAGTGGTCTTCCCGACGCCGTTGACACCCTCGACGCTGACCCACAGCGGCCTGCCGGGGGCCCGGCGGGGGCGGGGAACGGTCGTGGTGTTCATGCCGGCCTCCGGCACACGAACAGCAGCTCGGTCGCCCGGTCGGGCACGGCGACGGAGGAGACCGTGTCCAGCAGCGCCTTCGGCACCCGGGCGGCCAGGTGGCGGTACCAGTCGACCGCGGCGGGGCCGAAGCGCTCCTCGAGCTCGGCGGCGACGTCGTCCGGGGAGGGCGGCAGAAGTCCCATCACGTCCTCGACGATCAGGTCGGCGTCCGCGACGGCGCGTTCGACCTCCTCGCGCGACCACTCGTAGACGTGCACCCGGTACTGCAGCGGGCGCGGCGGCGGCCCGAACGCCTGCGGCGTGGACAGGTACAGCACACCGCCGCCGGCGAGCGCGGCTCCGGTGGAGGCCAGGCTCTTGACGCCGAGTTCGTAGGGCAGGTGCTCCAGCGCCGAGGTGTAGATCGCGACGTCGAACGGGGGCAGGTCCGGCCAGGGCTCGGAGACGTCGCACTGGACGAAGTCCACGGGGAACGGGCTGCCGTAGTGCCCGCGCAGGGCCTCCAGCCGGGTGCGGGCCTCGGCGAGGTTGTCCGGGCTGACGTCCAGGCCGACGTAGCGGGCGATGCTCGGGGCGTAGCGGTGCAGCAGCGGCAGGGACAGGCCGCGCCCGCAGCACACGTCCAGGACGCAGGCGCCCTGCGGGCTCTGTTCGGCGGCGATGAGGTGCTGCATCAGGTTCATCAGCCCTGACGGCTTCGCCTCGCCCACGGCGAGCGCGCCGTAGAAGTCGTCCATCTGGTTAATGCTGTACGGGCCGATCATCGGGGTGCCGGGCCGGGTGAGGTGCTGATCGGTGAGCTCGGTGGTCATGCGGTTCCCTCCCAGGGGAAGACGATCCAGGTGCGGTGGGTCGAGGCGATGTGGTCGATGGCGTCCTCGGGCGGGGCGTCCTGCTCCCAGTTGGCCCGGTTCACGGCGAGGACCGCGGTGCGCACGCGGGCGGCGCCGAGGTCGTGGAGCATGTCCGCGGTGTGGGCGAGGGTGACGCCGGAGCCGGCGATGTCGTCGACGAGGAGCACGTCCAGGTCCCACAGGTCGCCGAGCGAGGCGGGGTTGCGAACGTCTGGCAGCGGGTTCTTGTCCGCGTTGACGCCGTCGCCGGTGGTGCGGACGACCTCGACGGCGCGCACGTCGCGGATGCCGAGGCGGTGAGCGAGCCACACGGCCGGGACCGTGCCTCCGCGCATGATGCCGACCACGGTCTGCGGCAGCCCGCCGGTGCTCACCCGCTCGGTGAGGACGTGCACAGCGGAGCCGATGTCGTCCCAGGTCAGGTGCAGGGGGGTGGGCGGGGCGGCGCCGTGCGCGGGTGCCGTCGGTGGCCTGTCCATCGGATGCTCTCCTCTTTGGTCGGTGGGCTGGTCGGTCTCTCAGGCCGCGCGGTGCCGGGTGGCGATGGCGAGGAACTGCTGGGCGAGCACGAGGCCGCTCTCGAAGCGCCCCCGGGCCTGCAGGGTCGTGGTGCGGGCGTCCTCCATCCGCACGCCGCGCATGCTCATGCACAGGTGCAGGCCCTCGACGTGGACGGCGATGTCCTGGCTGCCGACCGTCGCGGCGAGGTGGTCGGCGACCTGCGCGGTGAAGCGCTCCTGGACCTGGAGCCGGCCGGCGTAGTGCTGCGCGATCCGGCCGAACTTGGACAGGCCGAGCACCTTCTCGCCCGGCAGGTAGGCGGCGGTGACCTTCAGGTTCATCGGCAGCAGGTGGTGCTCGCACTTCGACCAGACGCTGACGCCGTCGACGAGGACCATCTGGCCCACCAGCGTCGCCTCGGGGAAGCAGGCCGCGTCCGCGGGACCGGGCGACAGGAAGGAGGTCCACGAGTCGGCGACCCGCTTCGGGGTGCCGACCAGGCCGTCGCGGGTGGGGTCCTCGCCGAGGGCGATCAGGAGTTCGTTGACCAGGTACTCGACGCGGGCGGTGTCGACGCGCGGCTCGGACAGGGGCACTTCGAGGGCGGCCGGGCGAGCTGCGAGGTCGGTACTCGTCATGGTGGGTCCTCTTCTCGAAGGGGGTGGTGGTGCGGGCGGCTCAGCGGCCGCTGGCGTTCTCGAACGCGAGGGTGTGCATGCGGGGGGTCAGGCACCAGCGGCGCGCGGCGACCTGGTCGGCGATGGTGCGGAGTGTCGCGATGACGGCCTCCGCGGTGGTGCCCTCCGGCATCACCCACACCGGGGCCAGCCGGTGTTCCTCGACGAGTTCGGCGATCCGGCCGAGGTCGTCCGGGCCCGACGCGACGAACTTGAACGCCGCCCGGCCGCTGGCGGCGAACGCGGCGAGCACCGCCGGGACGATGCTGCGGCTCTCGTCCTCCCCGAAACTGGAAAGCTTCGGGGAGACGTTGAACCGGACACCGTCGACGAGCAGGTCAGGAATCGGCGTGATGGTGCCGTTGGTCTCGATCTCGATCCGCTTGCCGGCCGCGAGCAGTGCGCGTACCAGGGGCAGCAGCCGCTTCTGCTGGAGCAGCGGCTCGCCGCCGGTGATTACGACCAGATCGACCGGCGAGGACAGCGCCCACCGGACCAGTTCCTCCACCGTCATGCGGGTGGACACCTCGCGCGGGTCGTACTGCCGCCAGTCCCACGTCAGCTTGGTGTCGCACTTGTTGCACGCCAGGTTGCAGCGGGAGAGGCGGATGAACAGGGCCGGCCAGCCACCGCTGGGCCCCTCTCCCTGGAAGGTGGGCACCTCCACGCCGAAGCACTCGGCGATCAGCAGCGCCCCGCCGGTGAGGACCGGTGCGCCGAGCGGACTGCGCTCGCTCACCGGGCGGCCACCTCGAAGCGGGCCCAGCTGCTCGCGGTCTCGCGGACGCGGACGGCGGCCAGGCACCCCGTGATGCCGGGCTGGACGTGCTCGATGAACCAGCCGGCCAGGTACTGGGCGAGGAGCTCGGAGGTGGGCTCGACGGGCAGGACCTCGTGAAGGTTGCGGTGGTCCAACTCGCCGTCCAGGAAAGCCTTGAACGGCTTGAGGTCGGCGAAGTCGGTGACGAAGCCCGGTGCGACGAGCGTGCCCGCGACCAGCTCGACCTCGACGGTGTAGCTGTGTCCGTGCTGCCGGGAGCACTGGTGCTCGGGCGGCAGCCCCGTCAGCCGGTGGCCGGCCTCGAACGTGAACGACTTGCCGATGCGGAATGCGCCAGGCGGCATCTCGACGGCGGGCAGGACGGTGGACAGGGCCATCATCTCCTCGGGACGGGCGGCACTGGGCCGCGTGGAAGAGCGCTCGGGAAGGCCGGGCCGTTCGGACCCGGCGGGGTCGCGCCGGTCGTGGTCAGGCCGGTCGAGCAGCTCTCGGCAGTCGGTCGCGGGTTCGGCGCCCGACCTGGCGGAGCACTATCTGACACCCGATCAAGTGGATTGGGCAGGGCAAGTTAGGTGGGCAAACTACGGGCGGCTAGTACGCTCATTGCCCTTCACGGGCGTCCAGTTGAGGGGCAGGACGATGGAGAACACGGCCTTACAGCAGGCCAGGCGCGTAAGGGGGTGGACCCAGGAGACGGTGGCCGCCCGCGTACAGGCCTGGTGCCGGGATGAAGGGCTGGATCCGGGGAGCTTTGACGCCGCCACCGTCAGCCGCCTTGAATGCGGTCGCATCAGGTGGCCGCGGGACGAAGTACGGCAGGCGCTGCGGGCAGTTTTCGAGGTGAAGACCGAAGCGGAGCTCGGCCTTGTCGGCACGCGTCGGCCGCGAGAATCGACCCGCGAGGTGAGTCCGACGGAACGCCGAACCTTCCTGTCCCTCGGCGTAGCGGGCGTCCTACCCGACATCGCGGTATCGCCGACCCGGCTCGGGGCCGACGACGTGCACGGCCTTGCTCGCCACACCGCCGCGCTGGAGGAGTGGGACCGCCGCTCCGGTGGCCGCGCGACCCGACACTTCGCGGGCCTGGAGCTGCGGCGGGCCGTCGACCTCGGCGCCGCCTCGATGACGCCGTCCGTCCGCACCGCGTGGAGCGGCGCGGTGGCGCGACTGGCCGGCCTGTACGCCTGGACCAGCTTCGACGCCGGGGAGGCCGGGGCCGGCGCGTCCTTCGACCTCGCCCTGGACGCGGCGAGGGAGGCGGGCGATGCCTCGGCGTACTGCCACATCGCGACCAACGCCGCCCGCCAGGCCGTCCACGAGGGCGACTCCGAGAGGGCGCTGGCGCTCACCGCGTCCGCTGCCGGTCCGCACCCGCCCGCCGTCCTGGCGATGATCTCTGCCGTCACCGCGCAGGCTCTCGCGCTCCAGGGCGACATCCGCGGCGTGATGCGCTCCGTCGCCGCGGCCGAGGACCACGCCTCCCGCGCCGACGACAGCCTGCAGGAGGGCTGGATGCGGACGCTGACACCGGCCAAGCTGCGCTCCGACCTCGGGTACGCCCTGTATCGGCTGTCGGCGACCACCGGCCACCTCGCGCCCGACGTCGTGCCCCAGCTGCGGCGCACGGCAGGCGTTCCCGAGGCGTCCCAGCCTCGGGCGAAGGCGATGGGCGCGGCGCGCCTGGCAACCGTCCTGTTCCGGCAGGGCGAGATGGACGAGGCCCGCCACCACGCCGCGGTCGCCGTCGACCTGGCCTCCGCGGTGGGGTCGGCCCGGCTGGATGCTGCCATCACCGAGATGCGCGCCGCCGCCGTGTGAGGCGGCACGGCGGGCGATCAGCAGCGTCGGGTAGGCGTCCAGGAGCTGCCACGGGCTGATCGCCCGCTCCTCCGCCGTCGCCGAGGACGGCACCGGCGCGTCCTTCGCCGGCCTCTACACCTCCCGCATCAGCCCGGCCGAGCCAGCCGCACTGCTGGAAGCCGTCCGAGCCGTCCGAGCCTCCGCACACAACCCGGCGATCACCGCCTACGCGCAGGCCCGCGGCGCCACCACCGCGCCTCGGACGGCGGTACTCGTGCAGGCCGACTGCGTCCGGCCTGCTCCGGCGTCCTCGTCGCCGAGGTCACAGGCGGACGGTGCACCCGCTGGCGGATCGAGGCCGTTCGCGGCCTGGCCGAACCGCTCGTCGCCGGTGCTCAGACAGACGAGATCCACATCAGCGGCCCCGACGGCCGGGCCACTGTCCGGCCCACCGACCAGGAAGTCCTGCAGCTGCCCGGCAGGCCGGTGGAACTGGGGATGCCGCCGGGCGAATGGGTGTACCCCGACACGGGCCGCCCGCGGAACCCGGGCGAAGATCCAGACATCCCACTCGGGAGTGCTGCACCTCTACACCCCGGCTGCCCTGGCCGACCGCCCCGTGCTCATACCCGAGGGGAGTGAGCGGCTCCTGGTTGCCGCTGCCCGGGCCGCCGCGGCCCTCAAACCGGAACGCGTCGACATCGAGTGGGCGATCGACTTCGACGACAGGCTCCACCTCGTCCAGGCCCGCCCGCTCACCGCACCGCTCACTGACATCACCACCGCCACCCAGGCGGAGCTCGCCGACGATCAGGTGCTGCACGGAATCGCGGCCGCCCCCGGAATCGCCACCGGGCCCGCCGTCCTATCCGCTGGCGCCGATATCGCCGCCGGCGTGCTGGTCTGCAAGGTGCTCGGCCCCGAAGCGGTTCCGGCGCTGCTCACCGGTCCGGCCGCCGTCGTGGCCACCACGGGCGGCGAGCTCTCCCACACCGCGATCATCACCCGCGAACTCGGCATCCCCTGCGTCACCAACGCCCTGACCGTCATCGCACCGGGCGCCCTGGTCGAGGTCGACGGCGGTGCCGGCACCGCCCGCCTCGCCCCTGCCGTCCCCGGCCAGCGCACCGCCCCGTCCCACCCGCTCACCACCGCCGCGGTCCTCACCCGCACCCTGGATGCCCCCGTCCCTGAGGACGGCCGCGCCGCCACCCTGCTCTGGTTCGACCCGCAGGACCCCGACTCCGGCCTCACCGCCCTCGTCACCGGCGGCGCGCACCTGGTGGGCATACTGCTCCCCGGCGATCTCCCGGTCCCGGGCACCGTCCCGCCCGGCAGCCGGCCGGTCCGCCTTCCCGGTCTCGGCGTACTGCTGTGGCCCCGGGACGCTCCGCCCCAGCCCGCCGAAGTTGCCGTCCTTGGTCCCGACGGTCAAGTCCTCCACCGTAGGACGGACGGTCACCCATGTCGGACTCTGAGCAGCACCTGGTCGGCGTTGAGGCGGTGATCGTGGACTGGGACGGCACCGTGGCCGACAACACCGCCGCCCGCCGCATAGCTCTGGAAGCCGCGCTCGCACCGCACGGGAATCGCCGCCCCCACCGAGCGCTACCGCCTGCTGGCGGGCCTGCCCGCGCGCGAGGTGATCGCAGCACTTGCAGTCGACGCGCCCCTGCCCGTGCCGGTGGAAGACGTGGTGGCGCGCAGCCGGGCCGCTCTGCTCGACGCCCCGGCGCCCGATCCGATCGCCCGCACGCTCGACCTCCTCCGCACCGCTGACCGGCTCGGCATCCGCCGGGCGGTTGCCTCCAGCGCCGCCGCGGTGTTCGTCCACCACGGCATCCACCGGCTCCGGCTGGACGAGCTGCTGCCCGTCGTCGTCACCCTCGACGACGTGCCGCAGGGCAAGCCAGCCCCCGACGCCTATCTCGGAGGCCGCCCGCCGGCTCGGTGCCGACCCGGCACGGTGCCTGGCCGTCGACGACGCCGACGACGGCATCGCCGCCGCCCTTGCAGCAGGCATGCGCTGCCTCACCATCCGGCACGGCCGCCTCGTCACGGCCCTTTCCGCCACCATCAACACCGCAGGAGGACCCCGTGCCGCGCAACCCTGACGACCAGGCGATCGGACCGCAATCCGTGCTCGCCGTGTTCGCCCACCCCGACGACGCCGAACTGTGGGCCGGCGGCACCCTCGCCCTCCATGCCCGGCACGCGCCCGTTCACATCGCCGTCCCCTTCCACGACCCCGTCCGCGACGCCGAGGCCCGGGCCGGAGCCGAAGTCCTCAGCGCCACCCTCCACCAGCTGCCCGAGCTCAACCCGGGGAGCATCCGTGCGGTGTACTGACCACGGAGGTTGGTGACAGGGCTCACGGCTGTGTGATCTTGAAATGAGTGAGGGCCTTCTGGCTCGGTGTGGATTGCGACATCTACCCGGCGACCAGAAAGGCCCTCATGCCACACCGTAACGCACCGCTGACCGAGACCGGACGCCTGCGCCTGGCCCGCTGCGTGGTCGAGGACGGCTGGCCGCTGCGGCGGGCCGCCGAGCGCTTCCAGGTCTCGCCGACCACGGCCAAGCGGTGGGCGGACCGGTACCGCACGCTCGGCGAGGCCGGCATGAGCGACCTGTCCAGCCGCCCGCACCGCAGCCCGCGCAGGCTGCCCACCCGGACCGAGCGGCGGATCGTCAAGGTCCGCGTCCTGCGCCGCTGGGGGCCGGCCCGCATCGCCTACCTGCTGCGGCTCAACCCGGCCACCGTGCACCGGGTCCTGGTCCGCTACCGACTCGCCCGCCTGGCCCACCTCGACCGCGCCACCGCCCGTCCGGTGCGGCGCTACGAACGCGCCGCACCGGGCGAGTTGGTGCACGTCGACATCAAGAAGCTCGGCAACATCCCCGACGGCGGCGGCCACAAGACCCTGGGCCGCGAGGCCGGCCGCAAGAACCGCTCCAGGGCCGGCTACAGCTTCCTTCACAACGCCGTCGACGACCACTCCCGCCTCGCCTACAGCGAGATCCTGGCCGACGAGCGCAAGGAGACCGCCGCCGCGTTCTGGGCCCGGGCGAACGCGTTCTTCGCCCGGGCCGGGATCACCGTCCAGCGGGTCCTGACCGACAACGGCGCCTGCTACCGCTCACACCCCTGGCGCGATGCCCTCGCCGCCGAGGGCATCGCACACAAACGCACCCGCCCCTACCGCCCCCAGACCAACGGCAAGGTCGAACGCTTCAACCGCACCCTGCTCGACGAATGGGCCTACGCACGCCCCTACCGCACCGAACAGGAACCCCGCGACGCCTACCCCGCCAGGCTCCACGCCTACAATCACCACCGCGGACACACCGCACTCGCAGGCCAACCACCCGCAAGCCGCATCCCCAACCTCACGGGACAGAACACCTACTCGTCGAACTGAAGCCGTAAAGTGGCGTTCGAGGGATGGGTGTCAGGCGACTCCGTCCCGGCTGTTATCGAGGCCGGCCAGCATCCTGTGGGCCGCCTTGAGCTGGACGTGCAGCTCCGGTTCGCCCAAGCCCATCAGGGCCGCTGCCGCTTTGGGTTCCATGCCGAGCCGCTCGTGGAGGAGCGCGGCGTCGGCGGGCCAGTCAGGCAGGGCGCGGTGCAGGCCGTCGGTGCGGGAGTCGCGGACCTTGGCGCGGGCCGCGGTGACCGCGTCGCGCAGCGCCCGCCAGGTGAAGGCGACCGGATTGTCGCGGAGCATCAGGGCGCTCCACACTACGTGTACGCCGACCCCATGAGCCGCGCCCTGGTCACTGAGCTCGTCCAGGTCGGAGTGCCTTCCCAGGCCGCTGCCCTCTCCGGGCTCGTCCGCAGCATGGAACTCGTGCAGTAGCTTCACGAACCTGCAGTCCCGCAGCAGCGTTGGGACGAACACGGGATCGCGCCGGACAAGGAAAGGACCGTTCTGGCCGCAGTTCGCCAGCTGCTGGGTCCGAGGCTGTTCGTCGGCTGCGGCCATGGGTGGAACGGCACCATGGTCCGGCGCACTTCCCGCGCCGGACCATGGTGCCGCACGGGTCAGATGAGATCGAAGTTGAACATGCCGGTTGCTGCGGCAGCGATGAAGGAGCTGTGGGCTGCAGCGCTGAAGGCCAGCGCGGGGCCTGTGGGGTCCTTCGAGTCGCGTACGTATCGGATGTCTCCGCTGGTGGCCATCTCAAGGCAGTCGCCGTTGCCGCCGCTGTGAGTGCTCTTCTTCCACCTGACCGTCAGGGTGGTGGAGTTGGGAACGAATGTCACTTCAGCCTGTCTTTCTGTGCGGTGATGAACTCGAGCGACTGGTCGAGTGACCAGGCCTCGGCGACGATGTCGCGGAACGCTCGGTCGAAGACGGTGACACGCTCGGGTTCCTCGACCCACTCGCTGGTCAGAAGCCCCTCGAGCAGCACGACGTCGAGATTGCCGTTGGGGAATCCGAGGACGGAGAACGGGCCGTTCATGCCCTGGTGGACACCGGTCTCCGACGGCATCACCTGGATGGTGATGTTGGGAAGCGCCGCGAGCTCAAGCAACTTCTCCAACTGTTCGCGCATCGTCTGAGCGCCCCCGACCAGACTGCGAATCGCTGTCTCGTGGATGACCGCCTGCATCTCCACCGGCTTGGGCTGGGTGAGGATGGCCTGACGTTCCCTTCGGACCCGGACGCGCGCCTCCACGTCCTCCGAAGTCGCCCCGATCGCCAGCCGCGTGTGGACCGCGCGAGCGTAGCCCGCCGTCTGGAACAGGCCCGGGATGAGCTGTACCTGGTAGGTCCGGAACGTGGTGGCGTCTTCCTCAAGGCTGATCTGGTCGGCCAGCCATGGCGACAGGACCTCCCCGTAGTTGAGCCACCACCCGCGCTTCTTCCCATCCCGGGCGACTGCCACAAGCGACTCGACAAGCTGCTCGTCGCACTCGTACATCTGAGCCAGCACCCGGACATCGGCCGGCTTGGCAGCCGACCTGGCCAGCTCTATCCGTGACAACTTCGCGCTGGTGATGCCCGTGGCCTGCTCGACGTCCTCCAGCGTGAGGTGACGCGTCTCTCTGATCGTACGGAGCTGGCGGCCGAGTTGACGCTGCCGAACCGTAGCTTCCGCCATGGGTACCCCCAATTCTCGCTATCCAGGCCTGGGTGGCCAGTGTGCCCCGTCAGTCGAGTGGGTCGCCAGCAGCTCCCTGTTCGATGGAGCAGCAACTCTCATCACCAAATGAGAATTCACAAATCTCATGGATGAGCTTGCATTGACGTCGGGTCAGCCGTCATGCTCAATGTCACGGACCGCAGGGACTCGCCTTCGGTGAGTGACCGGCGGCTGTGACGCCTGAGCACGCGTAGAACGACGGCGAGCGAGACACCTTGCCGCGTCGTGCGGTCGGTTGACCGCTTCCCCGAACACCTGCCGAGAGCCTCGACGGGTGGCTCCCAGCGGAGGTATGCCGTGTATGCCGCAAGCAGTGAAGGTTCCACCGACGAGGCCCGGGAGCCGGACACCCGCCTCATGGCCGACATCGAGTTCCCTGCCGAACGGGAACGGATCGGCGATCTCCGCCGCTGGGCGAGGACGGTGCTGCCGACGCTCGGCCTGGACGGTCGTCAGCAGGACGCCGTGCTGGGCGATGTGCAGCTCGTGCTGTCCGAACTCGGCACGAACGCCGTCGTGCACGGCTGTGGTGGCGAGCGGCCGGACGTGATGCTGACCGCGTACTTGCGGTACGACACGGGTGTGCTGCGGGTATCCGTGACCGACCCGGGGCTCGGCCGCCCCGAGTACCGGTCGGCCACCGACGAGGCGACCTGCGGCCGCGGGCTGATGCTCGTCACGGCGGTCGTGTCCCGGTTCGGCGTCGAAGAGCTCCCCGACGGCGGCAAGGAGATCTGGGCCGAGATCGGGCTTCCCGAGCAGGCGCGTCCGGCGGCCACCCTGGGCGAGCAGGTCCATCTGCGGGTCGCGGCACCGCGCGCGGACGCGCTCGTGCGGGAGTTCCGGCCTCGGCCCGCCGTGGGCCGGCTGCCCGGGCAGCCGGCGCTCGACCGAATACCGGCGTGCCCGGCACCGTGTAGGCCTCCGGTAGCACCTGCTGCCTCGCACCCTGATGCCACCGGACTCCGGAACACCCGCCCCGGGAGCAACACGGCGGCGGGTGGCGGAAGAGCACCGCCCCGCCCGCACGGGGCGCGCACGCTCACCGCGTCCAGGGCCGCTTCCCTCGCTCCCTCCGGGAGAGGGCAGGCCCGGACACCCGCAGGGCCCCGTACGAGGGGTGGGTCCTGCGGCTCCGGGTGGCGCCGTTCCCGCAGACGGTGCCACCCGGTGTGCGGGCCCGGCCCTGGGAGCCCGGCCGGGCCCGCACACACCCGAGAGGTTCCATCGGGCACCGGGCCGATCGGTCCGGGACACCCCGCGAGGTCAAGGCCCTCCCGGCAGATTCCCCTCCCATCCATCCGTCCACTCCGTACCCGAGGACTGCGCCGTGAGCGTCGGACCGCGCACCAGAACGCTGCTCAAGACCACCACCCCGGCCCGCAGACTGGACGTCGCCGCCTCCTTCGAGGCGCTGACGCAGGCCTGCGTGGCCACCGCCGACGACGCCGGGCGGGCCGAGCTGGTCAGCGACAGCCCGAACCACCTGTGGTCGCTGCCCGCCTCGCACGCGCTCGCCATCGTGCACCCGGACCTGGACGAGGCCTGGGCCCTGATCAAGGGCGCACAGTTCCTCCGGGACCACCGGGTCGCCGTCACGGCCCCCTGGTACAGGGACGTCCGCGCGGGCACCGAGGGCCGGGCCGTCACCTTCTGGCCGGACCCGGGGCAGCGGAGCACCGACACGTCCCTGTCCGCGTGGGCGACCGCCCTCACCCACCGCATCGACCCCGCGTCCGCGCCCTGGCTGCGCGAGCACGACCCGTTCGCCGGCCTGCTGGACGGCCTGGACCACGCCCCGCTGGACGAGACCGCCCGCCGCTTCCTGCGCGAGCACACGGCCCGGCTGCGCGAGGAGTGGGACTACCTCGACTGGCCGACACCGGACGCCGTCGTTCTCGGCGCCCCTGGCATGGTCCCGGTCCACGACGACGGCACCCACGTCGGGCTCCTGCTGCGCCGCCCGCTGACGCGCGGCCACAGGGAGTGGGACCTCGTCGCCGCCCGCTGGCGCTCCGAGCTGCTCACCGGCCCCCGCGAGGACCACCGGACCTACGCCGACACCTACCTCTCCTACGAACGCGAGGACCAGGCCGTGGACCACCCCTACATCGGTGCCTGGTCCGGCTACCAGGTCGTACGCGACGTCGTCGTCCTCACCGCGGTGATGGACACGGTACGCCGCGCCCGGCTCGACGCCGGCGCCCGTCGGCAGGCCGCCCACCGCCTCGCGTGCCTGCGCGGCGCGCACCCCGCCCCGTGGAACTGGGGGCCGCGATGAAGGCTTCCCGCACGGACGCCCGCCCGCTGCCGAAGGTCCACGAGCCCCGGGTCCTGCGGTGCGGCCACCACATCACCGAGGAGATCACCGGGCCCGAGGCCCTGGCGCTGAGCCACCTGGTCACCGACCTGAACGCGATCGAGATCGCGGCCGCCGTCAACGCGGTGCCCGAACGTCAGGACGCCACCGGGACAACGGCGGGGACGACGGCCGAGGCGGTGCGCGAGCACCTGAACTCGCTGAAGCGACGGCTGCGGGCACGGACCTGGACGCAGATGGTGGACACGGCCTGCCGGATGAGGCTCCTCCTCCCGCCCCGTGCCGTACTGACGACGCCGCTGCCCGAGACTGCCGTGCCCACGCTCCAGCTCCTGGCCGACGGATACACCAATCAGCAGATCGCCGTGATGAGGACCGTCTCGCCCGGCCGCGTCGGCAGCCACCTGGAGGCGATCCGGCACCGGATGCGTACCCGCGGCACCCCGGCTGCGGTCTACCGCCTGCACGGCGTGGTGCCCGCCGTCCTGGACGCCACCTGCCCGATCTGCGCAACGGGCGACATCGACCACGACCGGCCGCAGTGCCTGCGCTCCCTGGCCCCCGGGCAGACCTGCCTCCTCCACGCCGGTGCCACGACCCGGCTCACGGGCTCCCCGGACAGCGCGCAGCTCATCGCGTCCCATGCGCCGGCCCCCACCCCGGCCCCCACCCCGGTCCCGGGCAGCGCGCCGCTGACCCCGGACGCGTACCGGGCCGCCGCCGTCGACGCCCATGAGCGCCTCACCGAACCCCGCCCGGCCGGTACGGCCCGGACCGCCGAAACCCGGCTGGAGGACATCCCCGACCTGCGCGCCGCGGACCTGCCGCGGATCCACGCCCAGTCCGGCGTCCTCCGCCGTCTCGCCGCCGACCGCGCCCGCCTGTCCTACCTGGTCACCACCACCGTCCTCGCCCCCGAACGGTACGAGGCCTCCCGCACCACCCTGCTGCTGGACCGGCTCGTCCTGTCCGCGGCGGACGACCTCGGGTACGAGATCCGCCTCAACACCAACCCCCGCCCCGGCAACCAAGTGCTCCCGCAGAACCACGCCTACCCGTTCACCGCCCGGGTCCTGACCGGCGGCTACCTCCACACCGTCTTCCTTCGCACCGACGGCCGTACCGATGACCGCGCCGACGGCCCGTTCACCTCCCGCGACCTGCGCCCGGCCGTCACCACCACCGAACTCCCCGGCAGCGCCTACACCCTCGCGCCCGCACTCGTGCACCGGGCCGTCATGCTGCCCGGCACCACCACCCTCATGCTGTGCGGTCCCTACAGCGCCGCCGCCCACGCCGCCGCCGACCTGATCCCGCCGGTCTCCGCCTGGCCCGCGCCCGTCGACGGCGAGGCACCGGTGCACTCGCGCCGGATGACCGACGCCGAGCACCACGCGCTCTACGGGAGCCTCGCCGCCGCCGGCGTGATCGACCTCCCGCCCGCACGCCGCTGACCAGCCCCCGGCCCCGCGGCCCCGGCACTCCGGCGCTGCGGCGCTGCGGCACCGGCGGGATACCGGCCGAACCGGCCCCGGCGGCCGCCCGGAGTTGGCAAGCTGGGGCGACCCGTCGCGGCACCCGAGGCAAGGAGCTCCCCGTGCACACCGTCCTGACGACCGATCACCCGGCCTGGCAGGAGAACACCGCCACCGGCCACCGGCAGCGCCCCCTGCGCACCGCCGACGGCCAGTGGCTGGCCACCCTCACCTCCGACGGCCTCGACCTGACCTGCGTGGACGGCACGGAGGACACCAAGCCCACCCTCGTCACCACCGACCCGGGGCAGCTGCCCGGCACCGTCCCGGCCGCCCTCCTCACCGGCCTGCGCGGCCTCGGGCCGAGCGTGCGCGTGGCCAACCCGTGGCTGTGGGACGCGATCACCACCGCGGTCCTGCGCCAGGTCGTCCGCGCCGACCAGGCCCGCCGCCTCTACCGCGGCTGGTGCGCGACCCACGGCACCGAGCTGCCCGCCCCCGACAACGGCCCCCATCACAGCCAGGCCCTCCGCACCGCGCCGACGCCCGAGACCGTCCTCACCCTGACCGACGAGCAGTTCGCCGCCGTCGGAACGACGTTCCACCGCACCGCGCTGCGCGCGGCCGCCGGCGCCTACCTGGAGCACCGCACCCACTGGGAGCAGCTGGACGCCACCGCCCTGGCCGCCGAGCTCGTCGGCGTGCCGCAGATCGGGCCCTGGACGGCGGCCGCGGCCGCCGCCGACTTCACCGGCGACTTCTCCGTGTACCCGCACGCCGACCTCGCGGTCCGCACCTGGGCCGCCCGGATCGCTCCCGACCATCCCTGGCCCGCCGCCGACAAGCCGAAGAAGACCGAGGCCCTGTTCGGCGCGCACTGGCACCACCTGGCCGGCGACGAACCGCGCCACCTGCACACCCTCACCCTGTCGACACTCACCTGGGGGGCCCATGCCCGCACCCATCAGCTCGGAGGAACAGACCCGCACCACCCATGACCTGGTCGCCGGAGCCGACCCGGACCGCGCCCTCGACTGCCTGTTCGTCAACGCCCCGCTGCGCGACTACGGCCTGCGCCCGCGCGTCAACGACTACACGCTGCCGGTCCTCGGCATGGGCTACATCGCCACCCACGCCGCCGCGCACGGCTTCAACGTCGGGATCCTGGACGCCGAGGCCCACGGACTCGGCATCCGGCACACCGTCGACGCCGTCAACGCGCTGCGGCCGCGCTGGGCCGCGTTCAACCTCCTCGCCCCGACGTACGAGCTGACGGCGCGGATCGCCGCCGCCCTGGACCCGGCGATCGCACTGATGGCCGGCGGCCACCACGCCAAGGCCGACCCGCAGCGCGTCCTGGCCGACCCGCGCTTCGCCCGCCTGGAGGCCCTGGTGATCGGCGAGGGCGAGACCCGGGTCACCGCCCTGCTCGGGGACGTCCACCGGCGCCGCGAACTGCCGAAGGTGATGTGGCGCGACCGCCTGCTCTCCACCACCGCCTGCGGCATCCCGCGACGCGGCGACACCGCCCGCTGGCTCGCCCCGGACATCAACGCCCTCGCCGTCGACCGCCGCTTCCTCACCCAGGACCCGTACCGGGCCGCCGACGGCCGCATCGAGGCCAACCTGGTGTGCTCGCGCGGCTGCCCCTACGAGTGCGGGTTCTGCGGCGCCGCCGCCTCCATGAACCCCGAGGTCAGCATCCGCACCCGCGCCCCCGAGGACGTCATCGCCGAGATGCACCGGCTCGACGCCGACTTCGGCTGCACGGCCTTCCGCGCGGTGGACGACCTCTTCCTCGGCGCCCGCCGCGTCATCCACCCCGCCCTGGACGCCTTCGCCGCCGAGCGCGTCGGCGAGAGGTACGTGTGGGACGCCACCGGCCGCGTCAACGTCCTCGACCGCGAGAGCGACACCGTGCTGGAGCGGCTGCGCACCAACGGACTGCGCGAGGTCGCGCTGGGCATCGAATCCGGCTCCGCCCGGGTCCTGGAAGCGGTGGACAAGCGGATCACCCCCGCCATGACCCTCACCGTCGCCCGCCGGCTGCTGGAGAAGGGCATCGGCGTGAAGGGGTACTTCATCCTCGG
>NZ_JBSHBN010000170.1:0-19933 GCF_053612025.1 Kitasatospora sp. NPDC054768 | reverse complement strand
GGCCCAGGGAGCCCCGGGAGTCCGGGAAGTCCGGGAAGTCCGGGAAGTCCGGGGAGCCCGGGGAGCCCGGGGAGCCCGGGGAGCCCGCGGAGCCCGGGGCTAGCCGATCAGCCCCTCCAGCAGCTCGAAGGCCTGCTCCTGGGACGTCCCGACCCCGCCGGCCCGGGCCTCCTCGTACTCGGCGTCGCCCATCAGCTCCCGCAGGACGGCCTCCGTGCGCGCCCGCTCGGACCGCTCCAGGTAGCCGCCCTTGGGGCCGTTCAGCCCACCGTGCGCGCCGATCAGCACCGCCGCCGCCCGGGCCCGCTCCAGGTCCCCGTCGCGCCGGGCGAAGCTGCACAGCACCGCCGTCACCGCGGGCACCACCATGACCGTCATGTGCTCGGCGAAGCCGCTCGCCGCCGTCACCGCCCGCAGCTGCCGCCAGCCGTCGCGCAGCAGCTCGAACCCCGCCTCCGGATCGCCGGCCCGGGCCGTGATCCAGCCCCGGGCGCTCAGCAGCATCCCGGTCACCAGGCTCGGCGCGAAACCGCCGACCCGGACCGTGTCCAGCTCGTCCAGCTCGGCCAGCGCCAGCTCGAACTCGCCGCGCTGGGCGTGCAGACCGCAGAGCGTCAGGTGGCCGAACATCAGGGCCCCGGTGGTGGACTGGTTGAGTCCCGGGGTCTCGATCGAGGCCAGCGCCTCCCGGACGACCCGCTCGCCGCGGTCCACGTCGTGCTCCAGCAGGGCGGTGCCCAGATTCACCCGCAGGATCGGCACCTCCAGCGGCGCCCCCAGCTCCTCGACCAGCCCGATCGCCCGCTCGTACGCCTCCGCGGCGGCCGCGGACTCGCCCCGGTTGGCCAGCGACTCGCCGTGCGCCGACAGCGCCTGGGAGATCCCCCAGAGGTTGCCCGCCCGCTCGTACAGCTCCAGCGAGCGCTTGCCGTCCACGATGCTCTGCTCCGCGCCGCTCGGCCAGTCGTTCAGCATCCTGGCCCGCACCTGCAGGATGAACGCCAGGTCGCTCGGCCCGCCGTACCGCTCGCAGCCGAGCACGGCGTCGTCCAGCAGGTCCTTCATCACCTCCAGGCGGCCGGCCAGGAACGCGCCGAACACCCGCATCAGCGCCGGGAAGCGGTAGGACTGCGGCAGGTCCGGGGTGTAGGCGTCCATCAGCCGCTGGGCGACCTCGACCGCCTCCGGGTCACCGAGGACGTCCAGGTTGCCCTCGAACAGCCCGATCAGCCGGAACATCGCGAGCAGCCGGCGGGCCTCCTCGACCACCGGCGCGGACAGCGGCGGCTCGTACACGAACACGCTGTGCTCCAGCGGCACCGCCCGCGGGGCGTCCGGGGCGAACGGGTCCGGGCCGAGCGCGCCGACCGCGGTGTACCAGGTGCGCGCCTCCATGCTGTAGCCGCGCAGCGACCAGTACCAGCTCATGCCGAGGGCGAGCAGCAGCGCCTGATCCTCGTCCCGCAGGTCGATCGCCCGGCGCAGCGCCGCGCGGATGTTGTCCTGCTCGCGCTCCAGCACCGCCAGCCAGTGCAGCTGCCGGGGGCCGTGGATCTGCGTGTCCGCGACCGAGATCATGGTGCGGAAGTGCGCCAGGTGACGGGCCTCGGTGGCGGCGCGGTCCGCGGCGGACGCGGCCAGGCGCTCGGTCGCGTACTCGTGGATGGTCTCCAGCATCCGGTAGCGCGGCAGGCTGGCCCCGTCCAGGTCGGCCACCAGCAGGGACTTGTCGACCAGCGACAGCAGCAGGTCGGCGACCTCGCCGGTGGCCACCTCGACGCCGTCGGCGCAGACCGCCTCGGCGTCCTCCAGCTGCCAGCCGCCCGCGAACACCGCGAGCCGGCGCAGCACCGCCCGCTCCCGCTTGCCCAGCAGGTCCCAGCTCCAGTCGACCACCGCGCGCAGCGTCTGCTGGCGCGGCAGCAGGGTGCGGCTGCCCGCGGTGAGCAGCGCGAACCGGCCGTCCAGCCGGTCGGCTATCTGGCGCGCCGTCATCACCCGCAGCCGGGCGGCGGCCAGTTCGATGGCCAGCGGCAGCCCGTCCAGCCGGCGGCAGATCTCGGCACAGGCCTCCGGGTCGCCCTGCGGATCGAAGCCGGGACGGGCGGCGGCCGCGCGCTCGACGAACAGCCGCAGCGCGACCGGGTCGGGTAGCGGCTCCACCGGCAGCACCGTCTCCCCCGGCACGCCCAGCGGCTCGCGGCTGGTGGCGAGCACCGTCAGCCCGGGGCACTCGGCGAGCAGGACGTCGGCGAGGTCGGCGGCCGCCTGGATCAGGTGCTCGCAGTTGTCCAGGACGAGCAGCATCCGGCGGTGGCCGCAGTGCTCGACCAGCCGGCGCACCGGGTCCTCGGCCCGCTTCTCGATCACCTCGGCGACCATGCTGGTGCTGTGCAGCACGATCTCGCGCAGGCCGAGCGCCGAGACCACGGCGGCGGGCACCGCGTCCGGGCTCTCCAGCGGGGCGAGTTCGGCCACCCAGACGCCGTCCGGCCAGCCCCCGGCGGACTGCTCGGCGCGGCCGGCCTCCGTCGAGAGGCTGGTCTTGCCGGAGCCGCCGGGGCCGGTCAGGGTCACCAGCCGACGATCCGTCAGCATCGCGCGCAGCGCGGCGAGATCGTCCTCGCGGCCGACGAAGCTGGTCAGCCGGCCGCGCAGGTTGCCGCCGGGGCGCGGGAGTTGGGGCGCCGCGGGGGCGGGGGCGGCGGGGGCGGGATCCGGGTTCCGCCCCTCCTGGGCCGCCGGGGCCGCCGGGCCCGTCAGCTCCGTCGGGTCCGTCGGGTCCGTCGGAGCGAGCAACTCGGCGTACAGGGAACGGAGTCCGCGCCCCGGGTCGACGCCGAGCTCGTCGGCCAGGGCGCGCCTGGTCCGCTCATAGTGGCGCAGCGCCTCGGCCGTCCGCCCGCTCTCGTGCAGCGCCCGGATCATCAGCAGCTGCAACGGCTCGTCCAGCGGCTGCCGTTCGC
The DNA here is from genome assembly GCF_053612025.1 of Kitasatospora sp. NPDC054768. Taxonomy (NCBI): domain Bacteria; kingdom Bacillati; phylum Actinomycetota; class Actinomycetes; order Kitasatosporales; family Streptomycetaceae; genus Kitasatospora; species Kitasatospora sp. NPDC054768. The sequence continues at coordinate 16,967 of NZ_JBSHBN010000170.1, read as the reverse complement.
ACAGCTCGGCCAGCTCGGCGATCAGCTCGGCGGCCCGGCCGAGGCCGAGGTCCGCGGTGATCCGGTGGCGCCGGGCCTCCTCGTGCTGGGCCTCCAGCCGGACGGCCGGGCCGGTGCGGTCCGGCAGGTCGGCGAGCGCGGGGCCGCGCCACAGGGCCAGGGCGGCGCGCAGCCGCTCGGCCGCGAGCGCGTGGTCCCCGGCGTCCAGGGCGCGGCGGCCCTCACCGGTCAGCCGCTGGAAGTCGGCGAGGTCGGTGGCCGGGCCGGTCAGCCAGTACCCGGCCGGGCCGGAGCCGACCTCGTCCCGGCCGATGGTCCGGCGCAGCCGGCCGACCAGGGTCTGGAGCGCGGCGGAGGAGTCCTGCGGCGGCTCGGCCTCCCACACCTCGTCCACCAGCAGGTCGGCCGGCACCGGCCGGCCCTGCCGCAGGGCCAGGGCGGTGAGCAGGGCCCGCAGCCGGGCGCCGCCGATCGCTACCGGCGTGCCGTCGTCGTGGTGGGCCGTCGTCGTCCCGAGGATGCCGTAGTGCACCGCACCATTCTGGTCGATGCCCGGGGGAAGGGCCGCACAATTGTGCTGGGCCCCTCCCGGCCCCGGCACGTAGGGTGGAACGCCACCGCGCGCCCGGACGTTCACCCGGGACGGCTTGTCCGGTCACCGGCCCGCCCGGCATGATCGACCCGCTCGCGCCCGCCCGCCTTCCCCTCCCCACGGAGCACCCAGACCATGACCTTCGCCGCCACGCCGCGCTCCCGCAGCGAGGACCGCCGGATCAGCCCGGTGTTCTGGGCGCTCCTCGCCGTCCTCGGCACCTCCGGCTGGGCGGTGCACCAGGGTTACGGCAACGCCTCGTTCGGGGTGTTCCTGTTCGTGGTCGCGGGCTGGATGGTCTCCCTCTGCCTGCACGAGTACGCCCACGCGCGCACCGCGCTGCACGGCGGCGACATCAGCGTCGGGGCCAAGGGCTACCTCACGCTCAACCCGCTGAAGTACGCCAACGTGCTGCTCAGCTTCGTGCTGCCGATCGTCTTCGTGATCCTCGGCGGCATCGGCCTGCCCGGCGGCTCGGTCTGGATCGAGCGGCACCGCGTCCAGGGCCGGCTCAAGCACAGCCTGATCTCGGCGGCCGGCCCGCTGGTCAACCTGCTCATCGCGGCGGCGCTGCTGATCCCGATCGGCGCGGGCTGGCTGGACGACCCGACCGTGCACGCGGTCTGGGAGGGCCACGAGCTGATCATCTCGCCGTTCTCCGGCGCGCTGGGCTTCCTCGGCTTCCTCCAACTGAGCGCGGCGGTGCTGAACCTGCTGCCGGTGCCCGGGCTGGACGGCTACGGGATCGTCGAGCCCTGGCTGTCGTACCGGACCCGGCGGGCCATCGAGCCGTTCGCGCCGTACGGGATGCTCGCGGTGTTCGCGCTGCTGTGGCAGCCCCAGGTGAACCAGTTCTTCTTCGGGATCGTCCACGGCCTGATGAGCCTGTTCGGGGTGGACCAGGACTACGCCACGCTCGGCCGGTACCTGTTCAGCTTCTGGAAGAACTAGCCCCACCGGCGGTCCGCGGGCAGGGCCTCAGCCCTGCTCGGCGGCGGCCGCGGCGATCCGGGCCCGGCGACGGTCCATCCACAGCACGTTGCTGGCCACGCCGGCCAGCGGCAGCCAGATCAGGCCCAGCCAGAAGCCCTGGACCAACGAGACCACCAGGGCCACGAGCGCGAGGACGACGGCGGCCAGGGCGAAGAGGGACGTGCGAGGCATGGCGGGAGGCTCCTAGAACGGGTGCGGGCGGCCGGGTCACGGCCGCCACCCATTGTCGCCGACCTCACCTCCGGAGCCGGTCCAGGGGTGAGGTCGACACGGCCCGTGCCGGTCAGACGTCGGTGATCCGCAGGCCCGCGTGGGCCTTGTAGCGGCGGTTGACCGAGATCAGATTGGCGACCAGCGACTCCACCTGGTGGGCGTTGCGCAGCCGGCCCGCGTAGATGCCGCGCATCCCGGGGATGCGGCCGGCCAGGCCCCGCACGACATCGGTGGCGTCCCGGTCGTCGCCGAGCACCATGACGTCGGTGTCGATGCTCTCCACCGACTCGTCCTGGAGCAGCACCGCCGAGAGGTGGTGGAACGCGGCGGTGACCCGGGAGTCCGGCAGCAGGACGGCGGCCTGCTCGGCGGCGCTGCCCTCCTCCGGCTTCAGCGCGTACGCGCCCTGCTTGTCGAAGCCCAGCGGGTTGACGCAGTCGACGACGATCTTGCCCGTGAGCTCCTCGCGCAACGCGGTCAGGGTGGCGGCGTGGCCGTCCCACGGGACCGCGATGATCACCACGTCGCTCTCCCGGGCGACGGTGGCGTTGTCGGCGCCGCGCACGCCGAGGCCCAGCTCGGCCGCCGAGGCCTCGGCACGGGCGGCGTCACGGGAGCCGATGAGCACCTGCTGGCCGGCCTTGGCCAGCCGCAGGGCCAGTCCCCGCCCCTGGTCGCCGGTGCCGCCGAGGACACCGACCACCAGCTGCGAGACGTCCGGCACCTCGTGGGCCGGGTTTGTCGCTGAATCGAGGGAAGTCATGGGCCGATCCTGCCAAATCCCCGGCCCGGCGGGACATCCTGGCCCGCATGGACGCGGTGAGAGTTTCGGCACTCCGGGAACGGCTGACGGGAACGGGCTGGCTGGAGGCGGTCGGCGGCTTCGCCGGGGCGCTGCGCCGCTCGGTGGAACGGCGCGGGGCGAGCGGGCTGCTGCTGGTCGGCACCGAGGCGTACGAGCCCTGGCACCTGGCCGCCCACCTGGACGACGAGGCCGCGTGGTCGGACGTCCCCCGGCTGGCGCCCACCCTGCTGCGGCACAGCCCGCCGGCCGGCGCCCCCGCCCACCTGCTGCACGACCTGCGGCGGCTCACCGGGGCCGGGCGCGGCGACACCGTGCTGGTGGTGGTCCCGGAGGCGGCCGGCGCCCCGCTGCTGGAGCGGGTGCAGGACGCCCGGCGGCGCGGCGCGACCGTGCTCGCGCTGGACGGCGGCGCCCCGGCCGGCGCCGGGGCGGCCGGCGGCCCCGGCGGCCCCGGCGGCCTCGGCGAGCTCGCGCACGAGCGGCTGGCCGTCGGCACCGACGCCGAGGGGCCCTTCGACCTCGCCCAGCACCTGGTCAGCGTCGCCGCCGGGCAGCGGACCCACCGCCGCTCCGTCCGGGACCGGCTCGCCCGACTCGCCGAACGGCTGACCTCGACGCCCGCGATCAGCCGCTGGTGAACCGGGCGCCCGAACCACCGGTGCGCGCGACCCGACCGCCGACGGGCCGAAAACCCTTTGCGGAAGCGGTGACCGCCGTCCGAGGATGACGGTTCGTGAACGTCGACGAACCCCCGTATCCCTCCGTGCCCGGGCGCGCCCGGAGGCTGCTGCGATCGCTGACACCCGACCTGGCACCCTGGCGCGCCTCCCGCGACTTCCGCTACCTGTGGACCTCCGGCTGCGTCACCAGCTTCGGCGGCTTCCTGACCCTCGTCGCCGTACCGATGCAGATCAAGGAGCTCACCGGCTCCTCCTTCGCGGTCGGCCTGATCGGCGCCGTCGAACTCGTCCCGCTGATCGTCTTCGGTCTCTGGGGCGGCGCCCTCGCCGACGCCCTGGACCGCCGGAAGCTGGTGCTGCGGGCGGAGGTCGCGCTCGGCCTGCTGGCCGGGCTGCTGCTGGTCAACGCCCTGCTGCCGCACCCGCTGCTCTGGCCGATCTACCTGGTCGCCGCACTGGTCGCGGCCGCCGACGGCATCCAGCGCCCGGCGCTGGACTCGCTCCTGCCCCGGCTCGTCCCGCACCAGCACCTGACCGCCGCGTTCGCCCTCAGGTCGCTGTACCACAACGCCGCTTCGGTGGCCGGTCCGGCGCTGGCCGGGGTCGTGGTGGCCTTCGCCGGGGTGCAGACCGCGTACGCGCTGGACATCCTCACCTTCGCGGTCTCGCTGCTGCTGCTCGTCCGGATCAAGGCGGTGCCGCCGCCCACCGGCGCCGAACGGCCGTCCGTCCGGGCGGTGCTGACCGGCGTCCGCTACGCCTGGAGCCGCAAGGACCTGCTCGGCACCTACGCGATCGACCTCTGCGCCATGCTGTTCGCCTACCCGGTGGCCGTCTTCCCCTTCCTGGCCTCGGAGTTGGGGGCGGACTGGGCGCTCGGCCCGATGTACGCGGCCTCGGCCCTCGGCGCCCTGCTGGTCGGCGCCACCAGCGGCTGGACCTCCCGCGTCCACCGGCACGGGCGGCTGCTGGTGGCCGCCGCCGTCGGCTGGGGCGCGGCGATGGCGCTCGCCGGACTGTCCGAGCACATCGGGCTGGTGCTGCTCGGCCTGGCGCTGGCCGGCGGCGCCGACGAGATCAGCGGGCTCGCCCGCTCGACCATGTGGAACCAGTCCATCCCCGACGAGTTGCGCGGGCGGATGGCCGGCGTCGAACTGCTCAGCTACTCCGTCGGCCCGCAGCTCGGCCAGGTCCGGGCCGGCACCATGGCCGGGCTGGTCGGCGTGCGCGCCGCCGTCTGGGCCGGCGGCGTCGCCTGCGTGGTCGCCGTGCTCGCGGTCGCCGCCGCCCTCCCGAAGCTGCTCGGCTACGACGACCGCACCGACCCCCACGCCGCCGCCGTCCGCGCCGAGCACGAACGCGCCGAACGGGAGGCCGCCCCGACGGCGTGACGAGCCCGCCGGGCGGGGCCCGGTGTTTCCGTCAGGTGCCGTAGATCGTGGAACGGTGGCCGACGTGGACGATCCACACCACCACCTGCCCGTTGTCGACCGTATAGACGATGCGGTGGCCGCCCACGCGCAGGCGTCGACGCTCGGGCTGCGACACGAGTGCGGTGGTGTTGGAGCCGAACGGATCGCTCTCCAGCTCGGTCAGCTTGGCCAGGATGCGAAGCGCCATGTCACGAGGGATCTTCCGGAGCTCGGCCTGGGCCTCCGGCCGGAAGACGGTGCGGTACTCACTCACTGCGGGCCAGCGTCTCCCTCATGACGTCCTCGATCGGCACGCCCGGCGCGGGATCGGCCATCCGCTCGTCGATGATCCGGTTGATCTCGCGCGCTTCCCACTCCTGGTACTTCCGCAGGACCTCGATCGACACGACGGCGGCAACCTCCTTGCCCCGGCGCGTGATCACGGTGGGTACGTCGTCCCGGTCGGCCCGCTCGACGACCTCTGCCAGGTGCGCGCGGACATCGCGGATCGACTCCCTGGGCAACGGCTGCGTCATGAGCCCAAGTGTACGTGATGACCCAGGTGTACACATGGGCTCGGCGCCGCACCGGGCGGGCTACTCGGCGTCGTCCTTCGGCTTGTCGCTCCAGCGCGGGTCGTTCTGCCACTCGCGGTTGCGCTCGTCGGCGATGCGCAGCGCCTGGGCGGCCTCCTCGGGGGTGGCGTACGGGCCCAGGCGGTCCTTCGCCGGGCACTCCGGGCCCTCTTCGACCTTGTTGTGCTTGATGCAGTAGAACCACTCGCCGGGTTTGCCGGTCGGCTTGCGGTTGAATCCGAGGGGCATGGCGCTCTCCCGTTCAGAAGGCCAGAAGGATGGGTCGGTACCGATCATTCCCCGCCCCGGCCCGGGCCGCACACCCCCCGGGGCCCCGGGGACCGGCGACTAGACTCGCGGCATGGCTCTCGTACCCGGCATCCAGTCCCCCACCCGCAAGGTCCCGGCGCACATCGCGCGCCCCGAGTACGTCGGCAAGTCCGCGCCGACGCCGTACACCGGGCCCGAGGTGCAGACCGCCGAGACGATCGAGAAGATGCGGATCGCGAGCGGGATCGCCGCCCGGGCGATGGAGGAGGCGGCCAAGCTGATCGCCCCCGGCGTCACCACCGACGCGCTGGACGCCGTGGCCCACGCCTACATGTGCGACCACGGCGCCTACCCGTCCGACCTCGGTTACCGGGGCTTCCCCAAGTCCGTCTGCACCTCGATCAACGAGGTGATCTGCCACGGCATCCCGGACTCGACGGTGCTCCAGGACGGCGACATCGTCAACATCGACGCCACCGCGTACATCCACGGGGTGCACGGCGACCTCAACGCCACCTACCTGGTCGGTGACGTGGACGAGGAGTCCCGGCTGCTGGTCGAGCGCACCCGGGAATCCCTCGCCCGGGCGATCAAGGCGGTCAGGCCGGGTCGTCAGATCAACGTCATCGGGCGGGTCATCGAGTCCTACGCCAAGCGCTTCGGGTACGGCGTGGTGCGGGACTTCACCGGACACGGCATCAACACGTCGTTCCACTCCGGCCTGATCATCCCGCACTACGACAGCGAGCGGGCCACCGAGGTGATCAAGCCGGGCATGACCTTCACCATCGAGCCGATGCTGACCCTGGGCACCTACGACTACGAGATCTGGGAGGACGGCTGGACGGTCGTCACCAAGGACCGCAAGCGCACCGCCCAGTTCGAGCACACCCTGGTGGTCACGGCGGACGGCGCGGAGATCCTCACCCTGCCGTGACCGGGGCACGGCCGGCGTGACCCGCGCCGCCCGGCGGGCGCCCTAGCCGATCAGCCACTGCTCCTCGGCGACGGCGCCCACCTCGGTGCAGGCGTCGGTGAGCACGTCCAGCACCCGCAGCGGGTCCGGCAGCGGCTGCTCGGGCCCGCGCAGCCACCTCACGTGGGAGCCGTCCGGCAGCGCGGCCGGCGGCAGCAGGGTGTACGAGCCGCGGCAGTGCCAGCGCAGGCCGGGGTGCTCGGACATGGTGTCCGGGGTGGAGTCGAGCGCGCTCGGCCACCACTCGTCCTCGTCCTGGGGGGTGCCGCGGGTGGCGGTGAAGAACAGGTAGCGGTCCTCGCCGACGGCGGCGACCGGGCCCTCGACGCCCAGTGCGGTCAGCCGCTCCAGCGCCAGCCGTCCGGCCTCCGCCGGGACGTCCAGCACGTCGTGCACCCGGCCGGTGGCGGTGATGAAGTTGGCCTGCGGGTCGCGGGCGAGCCAGCGGGAGAGCTGCTCGGGGTCGGTGGTGGCCTGGGTCTGCCAGGCGAAGGAGACCGGGTGCTGGGCGGGGGCCGGGCAGGCCACCCGGTCGCAGGAGCACCGGTAGCCGGCCGGGTGGGCGGCGGGCGCGAGCGGGAATCCGGCGCGCGCGGCACCGAGCAGCTGATCGAGTCCGGCGGCCGGGTCGTCGGCGCCCCCCGCCCGCTGACGTTCACGCTTCTGCCACCAGGTCGTCCACCTGCTGCCGGCTTCCATCGGGCCCCTTCCGCGCAACTGCCGTGCCTGGTGCGACACAGCGTTCGACGTACCACTCGACGCAACGCACGGCGCCCCCGACTGCTTCCCGGGGTGCTCGGCCCTGACGTCCGCGCCCTGCCGGCCGTGGACCGGGGTCACCGGGCGGCCGACGCCCGGGTCACGGTACGCAGTCGCGGCAGCACGCTGTCCGCGCCAAATCGGCCGGAGGGCGCGCGGATTCGCGCCTCGCCCGGCCCGTACGGGCCCGCTGACCCGGGTGGACCCCGAGGGCGTAACAGGAAGGATAAGGGTGCGGGGGGCCTCCGGATGACCGGGGGCGGTGCCTCTCCGGTCACACTCGCGGTGACGCCCACGGGCGCACCCCGGGCACACTCCCGGCACGCCGCCCGCACGCGACGTCCCGCCCGCCCTCCCGTCCGGGAGCCCCCGGTCGTCCCGGCGCTCCCCCGCCGGCCCCCCGTCCGGCGCCCCGGGCACGGCCCCGGCCCTGGTCCCGGTCCCGGTCCGGCGCGGAGGTGAGACCCTGGGGGGATGAAGAGCGCGGACACCGCATTCGTCGGCGGCCCCCTGGACGGGACGATCCTGCCCATCCCCCTGGGGCCGATACTCGGCGTGCCCAAGAAGTACAAGGTTCCGGTCCCCGCGCACGGCGAGGCCGCCGCGCGCACACTGGTGTACGTCCGGAGCAAGCAGGTTCGGGGCCTGAGCTGGTTCTGGCGCTACGAGTACGACGAGGCGGCCACCGTCCGCGCCTCCGGCTGACGGGCCGCGCGCTTCGCCGTCGCGCGTTGCCCTTCGTTCGCCTCCCGGGGAGGTCGGCATGGCGAGGACGGTACGGCACCCGAGGAGCCGCTCCCGGGCGGTGGAGCACCACAACCGGCAGGTCGCGGGCGTCACCGGGGTGCTGCTCCTGGTGGTGTGCCTCTACAGCGTGGCCATCGGGCCGAACGCCTGGCTCTGGTTCGGCTGGGCGGTGCTGCTGCTGGTGTCGGTGGCACTGTTCACGGTCCGGCCGTGAGGCCCGCGCGGCCCGCGAGGCCCTCCCCCGGACCGCCCGGGCAGCGGCACCGCCCGTCCCGGTCCCCCGCGGTTCGCCCGGCGGCGCTTCCCACGGGTCCTCCCCCCGGGCCGGTCAGTCGTCCTCGGCGAGGATGAGGTACAGCTTCTTGCGGGCCTCGGTCAGTACGGTCAGGCCCTTGGCGCGCTGCGCCTCGGTGCCGGTGGCCATGACCTGCCGGATCGCCTGGTCGACGGCGGCGAGTGCCTGGCCGACCTCCTGGACGGCCTCCCAGTCGACGTCCCGGCCGGCCTCCGCCCACGGTTCGGCCGGCCCGGCGTCGGCCTCGGCCCGGCCCGCGTCGGTGAGCGAGACCAGCCGCTTGCCACCGACCTCCTGCGCGGTGATCAGGCCCTCCTCCTCCAGCAGCTGGAGGTTGGGGTAGATCGACCCCGGGCTGGGCCGCCAGGCCCCTCCGGTCCGCTCGGTGATCTCGGCGATCATCTCGTAGCCGTGCATCGGCCGCTCCTTGAGCAGCGCCAGCAGCGAGGCCCGGACGTCACCGCGCCGGGCCCGGCCGCCGCGCCGGCCGTGCGGGCCTCCGCGCCGGCCGCCGTGGCCGCCGAAGCCGTGCCCGAACGGGCCGCCCATCGGCCGGCCGGGGCCGCCGCCGCCGAACGGCGGGCCGAACCCGCCGAACGCCTCCCGGCCCTCGACTCCCTCCCCGGGCATCCCCCGGAACTCGGGGCCCGGGCCGCGGCGCCGGCCGCCGCCCGGGCCGCCTCCGCGCGGGCCTTCCCAGCGGAATCGCATTCCTTGACCTTCCGAGCGCATCGCGCCCACCTCCGTCTCCACGGTTCGACGAGGCAGTCGAGTTACTGTCTCGATAGCTCGACGATATATCGGTGACTGTCGCTCGTCAACGGATTCCGACACGCCCACGGAGCACGACGCATCCCCCGTCCAGCCGCTACGGTGGCGGGCATGGCCGCAGAACGAGACCTCGCGACGCTGCTGCGCGCAATGAGCCCGCAGCTCAACCCGGGGCGGTACGTCTACTGCACGCTCCCCGCCCGGGTGCCCGCCGGCATGCGGCCGGTGGTGACCGTCGCCGAACCCGAGGGGGTGACGATGGTGGTCGCCCAGGAGGAGGCGGACGCGCTCGGGCTGCGCTACGAGTACGTGGCGGCCTGGATCACCCTGCGGATCCACTCGGCGCTGGAGGCCGTCGGGCTGACCGCCGCGGTGTCCGGCCGGCTCGCCGAGGAGGGCATCAGCTGCAACGTGGTGGCCGGTTTCCACCACGACCACCTGTTCGTCGCCGCCGACGACGCCGACCGCGCCGTCCGCGCCCTGGAGGACCTCTCCGCCCGCTCCGGCTGAGCCCCCGCCGCTCGCCCCGGGTGGCCGCCGCCGACCGGGCCTTCGACACTGGGAGGCGAGCCGCCCCGCCGGGACGGCCCCACCGGAAGGAGACGGCCGCCATGGCCATCTGCGACACCTGCGGCAACGACTACTGGCTGGCCTTCGAGATCAAGACGGTCACCGGCGACACCTACACCTTCGACAGCTTCGAGTGCGCGATGGAGAAGCTCGCCCCGCGCTGCGAACAGTGCGACGTGCGCATCGTCGGCCACGGCGTCGAAGTCGCCGGCATGTTCTTCTGCTGCGCCAACTGCGCCCGCGTCAACGGCGGCCTCGGCGACCAGATCCGCGACGCCGTCGGCGCCCGCCCCGCCTGACCCGGCGGGGCCCCGCGCCGGACGGCGGGGAGGGAAAGGGGCGGAAGAGTCGGCCTGTACGCCGGGTTCTGTCTCCCGGGTTGCTTGCGCGGCCCGGGGAGGCGGCCATCCATCTAGGGCTGCCGTTGCCGACAGCCTCGTGCGGTCCACCCGCGGACTCGGGCGAGCAGCCTTCAAACGTCCGCGCACGGTGCCCGAGGGCACCGATCTTGACCTTGCTCCAGGTGGGGTTTACCTAGCCGGCCGAGTCACCCCGGTCGCTGGTGGTCTCTTACACCACCGTTTCACCCTTACCCACCACGAAAAGCGGTGGGCGGTCTGTTTTCTGTGGCACTGTCCCGCGGGTCACCCCGGGTGGGCGTTACCCACCACCCTGCTCTGTGGAGCCCGGACGTTCCTCGGCGGGTCTGGGACCCGTCGCGACCGCCCGGCCGGCTCTTCCGCCGTAGTGGTCATGGTAGCCGCTCGGGCGGCGCCTCCCGTACACCGGACCGGACGGCCGGCGGCTCGGCGCCGAGGCGGGCGGCCACCCGGGCGGCCGTCGCACTCGCCCAGGCCGTGGTGGTGACCAGGCCCAGGACGAGGACGGCGCCGCCGAGGCCGACCAGGATCCACCAGCCGGCGTGGCTGGCCCGGGCGAAGCCGGTCGCGACCGGCCCGACCACCGCCGAGGCGACGACCGTGCCGATCACCGCCACGCCCAGCGACTGGCCGATCTGACGGCTGGTCGAGGCGACCGCGGCCGCCACGCCCGCCTGGGCGCGCGGCATGCCGGACACCGCGGCGTTGGTGATCGGCGCGTTCACCATGCCGAAGCCGAAGCCGAACAGCCCATAGGCGACCAGCAGCAGGGCGGGCGGGGAGTCGGCGGCGAGCCGGGTCAGCAGCAGCCCGCTCGCGGCGAGGCCGAGCCCGGCCGCGACCAGCGGCAGGCGCGGGCCCCGGCTCGCGACGATCCGCCCGGACAGCGGCGCGCAGACCAGCATCATCCCGGCCATCGGCAGCGTCCACAGGCCGGCCTCGACCGGGCCGTAGTGGCGGACGTCCTGGAGGTAGAGGGTGTTGAGGAAGAGGAAGCCGCCGAGCGCGGCGAAGGCGCAGACCGCGGTGACGGTGGCGCCGGTGAACGGCGCGCTGGCGAAGAACCGCGGGTCCACCAGCGGCTCGGCCACCCGGCGCTCCCAGAGCGGGAAGGCGATCAGCGCGGCCCCGGCGGTGAAGGCCAGCGCGAGGATCAGCGGGGACGTCCAGCCGTTGGCCGGCCCCTCGATGATCGCGGCGGTGCCGCAGCCGAGCAGCACGATCATCAGCAGCTGCCCGACCGGGTCCAGCCGGCGCGGCCGGGGCGCCCGGGACTCGGGCACGAAGCGGGCGGTCAGCGCGATGGCGGCGAGCGCCACCGGGACGTTGATCAGGAAGATCGACGGCCAGCCCGCGCCGTCCACCAGGAAACCGCCGAGCAGCGGGCCGAGCGCCATCGAGATGCCGACCACGCCGCCCCAGACACCGATCGCCCGGGCCCGCTCCTTCGGGTCGGTGAAGGTGTTGGTGATGATCGACATCGCCACCGGGTTGAGCATCGAGCCGCCCACCGCCTGGAGCGCCCGGAACGCCACCAGCCAGCCCAGGCTCGTCGCCTGGCTGCACAGCAGCGAGCCGAGCGCGAAGCAGACCAGCCCGGTCTGGAACACCCGGCGGCGACCGAAGCGGTCGGCCACCGAGCCGAACAGCATCAACAGCGAGGCCAGCACCAGGGTGTAGGCGTCGATGATCCACTGCAGCCCGGACGCCGGGGCGCCCAGGTCCCGCTGGATCACCGGCAGGGCGATGTTCACCACGGTGTTGTCGAGGCCGACGATGAACAGGCTCAGGCAGCAGATCGCCAGGACGAGCAGACGGCGGCGGGAGCCGGGCGCGGGCCCGGGGGCAGGCACGGGCGCGGCGGCGGCGCGGGGCTGGGGGGCGGGCACGGACCGATCCTCCCACCGCGGGGCGGCCCGGGGCGGGTTGGCGGCGCGTCCGGGTGGCGCGTCCCGGGCCTCGCCGCCCCCGGCCGGAGGGGCGGCGCGGCCCGGGAGCCCCGGCAAGGGGCTCACCGCCCCAGCAGGGACTTCAGGTCCTTGGCGGCGAGCGCGACCGCGTCGTCGTAGCCCCCGGTGGCGAGCCGGAGCATGAAGGCCACGGCGTCGTCCGGGTGCGGGTCGGTGTACGGCTCGCCGTTGTAGTCCAGGAACAGCAGCATCGCCTCGAAGGCGGTGCGCTTGTTGCGGTCGATCAGGGGGTGGTTGCGGGCCAGGCTCTGGCCGAGGGCCGCCGCCTTGGACCAGAGGTCCGGGTAGGCGTCCTCGCCGAACAGGCTCGCCTGCGGGCGGGCGATCGCCGAGAGCAGGCCACCGAGGTCGCGGACGGTCTCCGGACCGCCGGCGAGGTAGGTGACGTCGTCGAGGTCCAGGTACTCGGTCACAGGTCCTTGAGCCTCTCCAGCGTCTCCGCGTTGGCGGTGCGGATCCGGGCCACCATGGCCGCCCGGCGCTCGGCCCTGCTCTCCCGACCGGCCTCCCGACCGGCCTCCGGAGCGGTCGGCCCGGTGAGCGCCCTGGGGACGTCGGACTGGCGGACCTCGAAGGCGAGTTCGGCGGTGTCCGCGCCGTCCGGCGCCCCGGTCACCCGTACCCGCCCGGCCATCACCGCCTGCGCGGCCGCCCGCAGCGCGAACTCCAGCGCCGTCCGGGTCTCGGCCGGCAGGCCGGCGGGCAGGCGCACGGACAGGGACTCCTCCACGGCGTCGTCGTCGCCGGGCACCAGGTCCAGGGGTCGCAGGGTCATCGCACTCACTCTCCTCGCCGCTCACCGTACTGGTGAACGCCCGGGTGCCCCACCGAATTGCCTGCCGCGCCCGCCCGCCCGCTGCGGGGCCAGGGCAAGGGGACGGTCGCGAGGACGGGGTCCGTACGGCGGGCGCAGTAGGGTTGCGGGGTTCGTGTGCCACAGATCGTCGAGGAGTCCGCTGTGCTGATGCTGTTGCCGCCCTCGGAGGGCAAGGCCGGATCCGGGGACGGCGGACCGGTGGCGCTGGAGCGGCTGTCGCTGCCCGGGCTGACGGCGGCGCGCGGCGCGGTACTGGACGCGCTGGTGCGCCTGTGCCGGGGCGACGAGGACACCGCCGCCGAGGTGCTCGGTCTCTCCCCCGGCCTGCGCGGCGAGATCGCCAAGAACGCCGGACTGCCGACGGCCGGGGCCCGCCCGGCGGGCGAGGTGTACACCGGGGTGCTGTTCGACAACCTCGGCCTGGCCACCCTGGACGCCGCCGCGTACGACCGGGCCGAGCGCTCGCTGCTGGTCTTCTCCGGCCTCTGGGGCGCCGTGCGGATCTCCGACCGGATCCCGTCCTACCGCTGCTCGATGGGCGTGAAGCTCCCGGAGCTGGGGGCGCTCGGCGCGTATTGGCGGAGCGTGACGGCTCCCGTGCTCCCGGAGGTCGCGGACGGGCTGGTGCTGGACCTGCGCAGCTCCGCGTACGCGGCGGCGTGGAAGCCGGCCGGCGAGGTGGCCTCCCGGACCGCGACCGTCCGGGTGCTCCAGGAGCGCGACGGCAAGCGCACCGTGGTCAGCCACTTCAACAAGGCGACCAAGGGCCGGATCGTCCGGGACCTGCTGCTCGCCGGGGCAGAGCCGAAGACCCCCGGCGAGCTGATGGACGCGCTGCTGGAGCTGGGCCACCAGGTCGAGCTCGCGGCGGAGGGCACGGCGCGCAAGCCGTGGCAGCTGGACGTGGTGGTCACGGACGTGCACTGAGCACGTCCGTGACCGGCGGGTCAGCGCAGGTGCGAGGTGTCGTTGAGCAGCCGCAGCGAGGCGTTGCCGTCCGCGTAGTACTGGACGGCGCAGATCGAGGCGGCGGACAGCTCCATCCGGTACATGGAATCCGGCGGGGCGCCGATCGCCAGCCGGACCAGGGTCTTGATCGGGCTGACGTGCGAGACCACCAGGACGGTCTTCCCCGCGTACCGGGCGAGGATCTTGTCCCGGGCGACGCCGGCCCGGTGGGTGAGCGTGGTGAAGCTCTCGCCGCTGCCGGTCGGCCTGGCCTTGGCGGAGCCGAGCCAGGCGGTCAGGTCGTCCGGGTACCGCTCCCTCACCTCGGCGAAGGTCAGGCCCTCCCAGTCGCCGAAGTCGACCTCGCGCAGCCCGTCCTCGTACCGGACCTCCAGGCCGAGCCGGGCGGCGACGGTCTCGGCGGTCTGCCGGGTGCGGCGCATCGGGGAGGCGACGACCGCCTGGACGCTGCCGCGCGCGGCCAGCGCCTCGGCGGCCCGCTCGGCCTGCCAGCGGCCCTTGTCGGAGAGCTCCGGGTCGCTGCCGCCGCTGCCGGAGAAGCGCTTCTCCGGGGTGAGCGGGGTCTCGCCGTGACGCAGCAGGACGAAGGTGGTGGGGGTTCCGAGGTCGGCCGGGGCCGCCCAGCCGGCCTTGGGCGCGGCGGTCTCCAGCGGGGGTTCCTCGACGGCGGCCGCCGGCTTGCGGGGCTCCCACTGGCGCCCGGCCTTGCCCGCGTCCATCGCCTCGTTGGCCAGCCGGTCGGCGTCCTTGTTCCGCTCGCGCGGGATCCAGGTGTACGTGACCCGGGCGCGCGGGAAGACGGTGCGCGCCTCGGCGGCGAGCGGCTGCATGTCCGGGTGCTTGATCTTCCAGCGCCCGGACATCTGCTCGACGACCAGCTTGGAGTCCATCCGGACGTCCACCGAGGCGTCCGGGTCCAGCTCGCGGGCCGCCTTGAGCCCGGCGATCAGGCCCTTGTACTCGGCCACGTTGTTGGTGGCGTGGCCGATGAACTCGGCGGCCTCGGCGACGATCTGCCCGGTGTCCCCGTCACGGACCACCGCGCCGTAGCCGGCCGGCCCCGGGTTGCCCCGGGACCCGCCGTCAGCCTCGACGACGAAACGCGCCGTCACCGGCTCAGACGCCCGAGTCGGAGGTGCGGACCAGGATCCGCGAGCAGTTCTCGCAACGGACCACCTTGTCGGCCGGCTCGGCCTTGATGGCGTTCAGCTCGGTGATGGAGAACTCGGTGCGGCAGCCCTCGCAGCGGCGCTGGTAGAGGCGGGCCGCGCCGACGCCGCCCTGGGTCTCGCGCAGCTTGGCGTACACCTTCAGCAGGTCGGCGGGGATGACGGTGGCGACGGTCTCGCGGTCGCGCTTGACCTTGTCGGCCTCGCCGTCGATCTCGGCGAAGGAGGCGTCGCGGCGGCCCTCGGCCTCCTTGAGCACGATGGTGGAGTGCTCCAGGCGGGCGGACAGCTCCTCGACCCGGGTGTTGGCGCTCTCCTGGCGCTCCATGATCTCCAGCACGACCTCCTCCAGGTCGCCCTGGCGCTTGGCGAGCGAGCCGATCTCGTGCTGGAGGTTCTCCAGGTCCTTCGGCGAGGTGATCGCGCCGGAGTCCAGGCGCTGCTGGTTGCGGGCGGCACGGGAGCGGACCTGCTCGACGTCCTGCTCGGCCTTGGTCAGCTCGCGGGCGGTGTCGCCCTTCTGGGCCTCGGCGGCGACGACGAGGTCCTTGAGCGCGGTGTGGTCGGCGGTGGCCTTGTCGATCTCGGCGTGCTCGGGCAGGCTCCGGCGCCGGTGGGCCAGCTGGTCGAGCTTCGAGTCGATGGCCTGGAGGTCGAGCAGGCGGATCTGGTCGGCGGGCGCGGCGTTCAAGCGGAGAGCTCCTGTGAATCGGGTCAGGCGGTGAAGGACATGGGGGCGTGCGCGGTCCACGGGTCGGTGACCCGGTGGGAGACCTTGGTCTCCACGGCCCAGCCGCGCGTGTCGGCGACGGCCAGCAGGGCCCGCTCGGCCAGGGTGAGCCAGGGCCACTCGGTGGCCCAGTGGGCGGCGTCGAGCAGCGCGACGGGCGCCGCCTCGGCGGCCTCGGAGGCCGGGTGGTGACGCAGGTCGGCGGTCAGGTAGGCGTCCACGCCGGCCGACCGGACGTCGGCGAAGAGGCTGTCGCCCGAGCCGCCGCACACCGCGACCCGGCTGACCAGCCGGGTCGGGTCGCCGGAGACGCGGACGCCGGCGGCGGTGGCGGGCAGGCCCTTCGCCACCTGCGCGGCGAAGTCGGAGAGGGTCAGCGGGGGTTCCAGCAGGCCGATCCGGCCGGTGCCGCGGCGGCCCAGCGGGTCGGTCGGGTCCGGTACCAGCGGGCCGGTGACCCGCAGGCCCACCGCCTCGGCGAGCGCGTCCGAGACGCCGGGGTCGGCGTGGTCGGCGTTGGTGTGGGCGACGTGCAGGGCGATGCCGTTGGTGATCAGCGTGTGCACCACCCGGCCCTTGAAGGTGGTGGCGGCGACGCTGGTGGTGCCGCGCAGGTAGAGGGGGTGGTGGGTGACCACGAGGTCGGCGCCCCACTCCACGGCCTCGTCGACGACCGCCTGGACGGGGTCGACGGCGAAGAGCACGCGGTCGACCTCGGCCTGAGGGTCCCCGCAGACCAGGCCGACGGCGTCCCAGGACTCCGCCCACTGCGGCGGGTAGACCTCTTCGAGCGCGGTGATGACGTCGGACAGTTTCGGCACCTGTCGAGACTACCGTGCGCGCGGGCGCGGTCGGGCCTCGGCCGTTCGGCGGGCTGCCGGGGGAGTCGCCGCGGCTGTTCGGACGCGGGAGCTGTGGGCGTACGGGTGCGCGTCAATCTGTGACGGGAGGCGCCCGACGGGCCCGCGCGCTCCGTACGCGGCCGCGCGCCGGGCACCCGTTACTCACAGCAGGGTTCTCGTACGAATTCGAAACCACGCCTTGATCACCCTTACGAGTGAAGTGACCGGCTCTGCGTTGAGGCTTCGGTTGGCTCGAAAGTAACTTCACTCCTGCGAACGGGAGTTGCACCAGCGGCAGCCACGACCCGGAGTCGGGCGGATGCCGCGCGGGCCGGACGGGATCCGGGTGGGCACTCCCGTGCCGGGGCGGCACCGCCGCCCCCTCCGGGGAAACCGATCGGGCCGGGCCGCCGCGCCGGGTGCCGCGAGCAG
>NZ_JBSHBN010000169.1:0-19933 GCF_053612025.1 Kitasatospora sp. NPDC054768 | reverse complement strand
TTTTTCGCCGGCTGGGACTTTTGTTTATAACACCCCGCACGTCCGCTGGCGGCCCCCCGCCCCCGTACTCCCGGGGCGGGGCGGCCTCTTGGCGGTCCGCGCCTCAGACGCCGGCGGCCGGCTCCGGCTCCGGCACGCGCGGGCCCGGGGCGGCCGCGGCGAGCGGCGTCGGGGCGGGGGCCGGGAAGCGGCGGTCCAGCGCCCGGACCGCCCTGCGGCCCAGGTTCTGGAACGGGATCTCGACCAGCCGGTACGACAGCCAGGCGAGCACCACGACCGCCCCCAGGTAGCCGAGGGTGAGCGCGGCCTGCCCCTTCGGCCCGACGATCGGCGGGTAGTCCCGCAGTTTCCAGCCGAGGAAGTACATCAGCGGGCCGTGCAGCAGGTAGACCGAGAAGCTGATCGTGCCGAGCCCGCTGAGCCAGCGCGGGAAGCGGCGGCGGCGCAGCAGCATGGCGGCCGCGAACAGGGCCCAGGCGGCCAGGTAGGCGGACGAGAAGGACTCCCACGAGGGCGTCCAGGTGTGCCGGAGCGCCGTGTCGCGGTTGTACAGGTAGCCGACCGTGACGCCGGTGACGATCACGAAGCCGCAGCAGAGCAGGGCCGGAAGCCGATCGAGCAGGCCGTGCTCCAGCCGGTACAGCACGGTGCCGGCGAACATGGTCGCGAAGATCAGCATGGTCTCGAAGCCGGTGGTCCGGTTGTTCAGCGTGATCAGGACCAGGCCCAGGCCGCCGAGCAGCAGCGCGCCCCAACGGGTCAGGTCCGGGCGGGCGGTGGCGATGCAGGCCGCCGCCATCAGCACCACGATCCCGGCCGCCGCCACCAGGTGCCCGGTGGCCGCCAGGTCCACCGAGATCCCGCCGATCGGCAGCCAGGTGCCGAGGACCAGGGCGACGGACGCGAAGCCGACCGCGATCGGCGCGCTGTGCCGGTGCCACCCCCGCACGAACAGGGCGCACGCGAAGGAGTAGAAGACCATCTCGTAGGTGAGCGACCACATCACCCCGATGGTGCTGGGCACCCCCAGCAGGTCCTGGAGCAGCAGGCCGTTGGCGGCGAGCGACAGCACCGGGTGGTCGAAGGGGAAGCTCTGGACGATCTGGCCGCTGCGGGGCAGCACCAGCAGACTCGCCACCACCGTGACGACCACCGCGGGGTAGATGCGGAAGAGCCGTCCCGTCCAGAACGCCCGGACGTCGCCCCGGCGTTCCAGCGAGGCCGGGATGATGTACCCGCTGACCAGGAAGAACAGCATCACGCCGAAGAAGCCGAGGTCCAGGTGGCGCGGCACCCCGCCCGCGTGCGGGATCTTGCCGAGCAGCCCGAAGTGGTGCATGGCGACGGCGAGGGCGGCGATGCCGCGCAGCGCGTCGAGCCAGCCGAGCCGGGCGGAGGCGGGGGAGCCCGGCGACCCGGGCGGTTTCGACGACCGGGTCGGCGTGGGCGACTTCGGCGACTTCGGCGGCTTCGGCGGCGGCTTCGGGGCTGACCCGGGCTTCGCGAGCTTCACAGGCGGAGGCTAGCCGAACCGGTTCGGCCCCACGGCGCACAAGGGGTTGGCCGCCGTTCCGGCGGTGCGTTCGGATCCGGAGCACGGACGTTCGATGGAACACCTGCGCGAATCAGGTACACATGGACGGTGACATCCCAGCTCTTCCCGACCGACGTGCAGCAGTCGCTGGACCTCGTCGGCATCTTCGTCTTCGCCCTCTCCGGGGGCCTGCTCGCCGTCCGCAAGAACATGGACATCTTCGGGATCTGTGTGCTGGCCGAGGTCACCGCCCTCGGCGGTGGCGTGATGCGCGACCTGGTGATCGGCGCCACCCCGGTCGCCGCGTTCACCAACCTCGGCTACTTCGTGACCCCGCTGGCCGCCGCGCTGGTGGTGTTCTTCCTGCACCCGGAGGTCGAGCGGATCAACCGGGCCGTGCAGACCCTGGACGCGCTCGGGCTCGGGCTGTTCTGCGTGACCGGCACCGCCAAGGCCCACGACTTCGGGCTCGGCGCGGTCGCGGCGATCGCGCTCGGCATGGTGACCGCGGCCGGCGGCGGCGTGATCCGCGACGTGCTGGCCGGGGAGATCCCCTCGCTGCTGCGCTGGGACCGGGAGATCTACGCCGTCCCGGCCCTGGTCGGTGCCACCCTGGTCGCGCTGCTGATCGGCGCGGACCGCCTCACCGGCATCACCGGAACCGCGGCCGCGCTCACCGCCTTCGGGCTGCGGATGCTCGCGCTGAAGTACGGCTGGCGTGCCCCGCGGGCCTGGCACCGCAACGGTTCTCGCACCAGCGAGGAGTAGGCGAGCCGCCGTACGCGAGCGAGATCGCCTCGGCCGTGCAGAGCAGTTCCGGCACCATCCGGGCCAGTTCGCCGGGCGGCACCTCGCTCGCCGGGGCGCTCAGCGCGCAGGCCGCGACCGTCCGTCCGCCGCTGCCCGCGACCGGCGCGGCCACGCAGGTCACCGGCTCCCGGTGCTCGCAGGACTCGGCCGCCCAGCCCCGGCGGCGCACCGCCGCCAGCTCGGGCTCCTCGGGGACGCCGTCCGCCGACAGCCCGGCGAGCAGCACCCGGCCGACCGCCGTCCCGTCCACCGGGGCCCGGCGCCCGATCCGGGACGGCTCGGCGCCCGGCAACCCGGCCACCTCGTCCAGGTAGAGCACCTCGCCGTCGTGCAGCACGGCGAGCCGGACGGTGTAGCCGCAGCGGGCGTTGAGCGCGGCCAGGTACGGCGCGGCGACCTGCCGGACGTCGAAGTCCTCCAGCGCGCGGTGGGCCAGCGAGAGCACCCGGCCGCCCAGCCGGTAGCGCAGGTCCGGCTGGCGGCGGGCGAAGCCGTGCTCCTCCAGGGTGCGCAGCAGCCGCAGGGCGGTGGACTTGTGCACCCCGAGGCTGCTGGCGGCCTGCTCCAGCGAGAGCGGCGCGTCGCCGAGTGCGTCGAGCAGGGTCAGCGCGCGGTCGACCGACTGCGACATGGCGTTTCCTGTGGATCCGGCTGACTGATGGCGTCAGGCTAACCGCTGGGTGGCTCAGTGGTACAAACCACTGCCGGACGCGGCCGTCCGGCAGTGGTGCGTCCGCGGTGCGCCGCGCCCGTGGTTCGTCCGCGGTGCGTCCGGGCCGGTGCGGGCCGGTGCCGGCCGTGAGTGGCTGGAACTGCCCCGCCCCGGAACCCCCTGAGGTGCCGCGCTCTACAATCGGATGGTTATGCCATACCTGGACCATGCGGCGACCACGCCGATGCTGCCCGAGGCGATCGCCGCGATGACGGCGCACCTGGGGGTGGTCGGCAACGCCTCGGCCCTGCACGCGGCCGGCCGCCGGGCCCGCCGGGTGGTCGAGGAGTCCCGGGAATCGCTGGCCGAATCGCTGGGCGCCCGCCCCAGCGAGATCGTGCTCACCGGCGGCGGCACCGAATCCGACAACCTGGCGGTCAAGGGCCTGTACTGGGCCCGCCGGGACGCCGACCCGGCCCGCACCCGGGTGCTGTGCAGCCCGGTCGAGCACCACGCGGTGCTGGACGCGGTGCACTGGCTCTCCGAGCACGAGGGCGCCGAGGTCGAGTACCTGCCGGTGGACGGGTACGGCCGGGTGCACCCCGAGGCGCTGCGGTCGGCGATCGAACGCGACCCGGCGTCGGTGGCGCTGGTCACCGTGATGTGGGCCAACAACGAGGTCGGCACCGTCCAGCCGGTGCGCGAACTGACCACCGTGGCGGCCGAGTACGGCATCCCGGTGCACGCCGACGCCGTGCAGGCGCTCGGTCAGGTCCCGGTCTCCTTCGCCGAGTCCGGCCTCACCGCGCTCACCGTCACCGGGCACAAGATCGGCGGCCCGTTCGGCATCGGCGCCCTGCTGCTCTCCCGGGGCGCCGCGCCCGTACCGCTGCTGCACGGCGGCGGGCAGGAACGCGACGTGCGCTCCGGCACCCTCGACGCCCCCGGTTCGGCCGGCTTCGCGGCCGCCGCGGCGCTCGCCGTCGAGCGGCGGTCCGAGCACGCGGTCACGCTCGGCGCGCTGCGGGACGAGCTGGTGGCGTCGGTGCTGGCCGCCGTACCGGACGCGATCCTCAACGGCGACCCGTCGGCCGAGGGCCGGCTGCCCGCCAACGCGCACTTCTCCTTCCCCGGCTGCGAGGGCGACGCGCTGCTGATGCTGCTGGACGCCCAGGGCATCGAGTGCTCGACGGGCTCCGCCTGCTCGGCCGGGGTGCCGCAGCCCAGCCACGTGCTGCTCGCGATGGGCGTCGACCCGCTGCTGGCACGCGCCTCACTGCGGTTCTCGCTCGGGCACACCTCGGTGCCGGAGGACGTCACGGCGCTGGGGAAGGCCATCGGGCCGGTCGTCGAGCGGGCGCGCAACGCGGGGCTGGCGTCGGTGCGGCGCTGATCTCGGCTCCGGGAACAGGCGGGCCACCCCGTACCCTTGTTGCCATCATGACTGACTTCCCGGGTGCCCCGACCACTCCGTCCACCGGCCGTCTGCGCGTGCTCGCGGCGATGTCCGGCGGAGTCGACTCCGCCGTCGCCGCCGCCCGCGCCGTCGAAGCGGGGCACGAGGTGACCGGCGTCCACCTGGCGCTCTCCGCCAACCCGCAGTCCTTCCGGACCGGCGCGCGCGGCTGCTGCACCATCGAGGACTCCCGGGACGCCTGGCGGGCGGCCGACGTGATCGGCATCCCCTTCTACGTCTGGGACCTCGCCGAGCGCTTCCGCGAGGACGTCATCGACGACTTCGTCGCCGAGTACGCGGCCGGGCGCACGCCCAACCCGTGCCTGCGCTGCAACGAGAAGATCAAGTTCGCGGCGCTGCTGGACAAGGCGATCGCGCTCGGCTTCGACGCCGTCTGCACCGGCCACTACGCCCGGATCGTCGACCTGCCGGACGGCTCGCGCGAGCTGCACCGGGCCGTGGACGGCGCCAAGGACCAGTCCTACGTCCTCGGCGTGCTCGACGCCGACCAGCTCGCCCACTCGCTCTTCCCGCTCGGTGACACCACCAAGGAGGAGATCCGGGCCGAGGCCGAGCGCCGCGGCCTGGCCGTCGCCAAGAAGCCCGACAGCCACGACATCTGCTTCATCGCCGACGGCGACACCCAGGGCTTCCTGGCCCAGCACCTCGGCACCGCCACCGGCGACATCCTCGACGTCGACGGCACCAAGCTCGGCGAGCACGACGGCGCGTACGGCTTCACCATCGGCCAGCGCAAGGGCCTGCGGATCGGCCGCCCGGCGGCCGACGGCAAGCCGCGCTACGTGCTGGACATCTCCCCGGTGAACAACACCGTCACGGTCGGCCCGGTCGAGGGCCTCGACGTCACCGGGCTGACCGCCATCCGCCCCCGCTGGTGCGGCACCGAGCCCCTGGCGGACGGCCGCTACACCGCCCAGCTGCGCGCCCACGGCGAGGAGGTGCCGGTGAGCGCCTCGGTCGTCGACGGCGAGCTGCGGGTGGAACTGGACACCCCGGTGCGGGGCATCGCCCCCGGCCAGGCCGTGGTGATCTACGACGGCACCCGTGTCGTCGGCTCCGCCACCATCGCCACCACCGAGCGCCCGGCCGTCACCGCCTGAGCCCGCCCCGCGCCCGGCGAGGAATCCCCGGTGAAGTCTCGCCGCGGGGCGTGATAGACCGGACGGCACTATGAATATCTCTGTCTTCTGCTCCGCGTACTCGCTCGACGACCGCTACTCCGCCCCCGCCGCGGAGTTCGCCCGGCTCCTGGGGGAGGGCGGGCACACGCTGGTGTGGGGCGGCTCGAACGCCGGGCTGATGGGGCTGCTCGCCGACGAGGTGAAGGCGGCGGGCGGCAGGCTCGTCGGCGTGATGGTCGAGATGCTGCGGCACAAGGCGTACGTCGGCGCCGACGAGCTGGTGTGGACGGCCGACCTGCCGGAGCGCAAGGCCGAGCTGGCCTCGCGGGCGGACGCGATCGTCGTGCTGGTGGGCGGGCTGGGCACCCTGGACGAGGTCACCGAGGTGCTGGAGCTCAAGAAGCACGGGATGTTCGACAAGCCGGTGGTGGTCCTGGACACCGAGGGCTTCTACGCGGGCCTGCGCACCCAGATGGAGCGGATGGACGCCGAGGGCTTCCTGCCGCGCCCGCTCGCCGAGCTGATCACCTTCGCGGACACGCCCGCCGAGGTTTTCGCCCAGCTCAAGGCCTGATTGGATCACGACCATGGCTGCACATCTGATCACTGGCGCCGGCTCCGGCATCGGCGCCGTACTCGCCGAGCGACTCGCCGAGCGCGGGGACGAGCTCTGGCTGCTGGCCCGCGACGCCCGTCGGGCCGCCCAACTGCGCGAGCGCTTCCCCGGGGCCCGCACCCTCGTCGGGGACCTCGGCGATCCGGGCAAGCTGTCCTGGGCCTTCGGCCACCAGCAGCTGCCGGTCGAGCTGGACTCCCTCCTGCACGTCGCGGGCACGGTCGAGCTCGGCCCGGTCGGCGACCTGACCCCCAAGGCCTGGCAGGAGACGCTGAACGTCAACCTCGTCGCCCCCGCCGAGCTGACCCGCCTGCTGCTGCCGTCGATCCGGCTGGTCAAGGGCCATGTGCTCTTCGTGAACTCCGGCGCGGGCCTCAACGCCCACGCCGAGTGGTCGGCGTACGCGGCCAGCAAGCACGGCCTCAAGGCGCTCGCCGACGCGCTGCGCCACGAGGAGCACGCCAACGGCGTCCGGGTCACCTCCGTCTACCCGGGCCGCACCGCCACCGCGATGCAGGTGAAGGTGCACCAGCAGGAGGGCAAGGAGTACGACGCCGGCCGCTGGATCGAGCCCGCGTCCGTCGCCAGGGCGATCCTCGCCGCCCTCGACGCCTCCCGGGACGCGGAGATCACCGACATCACCGTCCGCCCCGGGCGGTAGCGCGCCGCACGGGAAGTCGGCCGGTCCGACTTTCCGTGCGCGCACCGGATGTCGACCCGGCCTCCGCGTGCCCGGCGGCCCCGGTACCGAGCCCCGCGCCCGGCACCGGGGCCGTCCGGCTGAGTAGGCTCGGGCGGGTGAGCACCCCACACACCTTCCCCGACCTGCGCGGCGCCGCCACCGGCGTCGGTTCGCTGCCCGGCACCGACGCCCGGGAGGCCGCCAAGACCTCCACCGGGGCACTGGAGCACCTGCCGTTCCTGCCCGAGCTGCCCGCCCGCGGGCCGGGCGCCGACATGATCGGGCGCGGCGCCGGCCTGCTGGTCGAACTGTTCGTGCAGACCGAGCCGAGCGGCTGGCGGTTCACCGACCGTCCGGGCCGGGACACCCGGCGCGCCCACTCCTGGCTCGGCGAGGACCTGGACGCGCTGGAGGAGTTCACCCAGGGCCACCAGGGCGCGCTCAAGGTCCAGGCCGTCGGCCCCTGGACGCTGGCGGCGAACATCGAGCTCAAGCACGGCGAGAAGGCGCTCGCCGACCCCGGCGCGTGCCGCGACATCGCCGGCTCGCTCACCGAGGGCCTGCGCCGCCACCTCGCGGACGTCCGCAGGCGGGTGCCCGGCGCCGAGGTCGTGCTGCAGCTGGACGAGCCCTCGCTGCCCGCCGTCCTGGCCGGGTCGGTGAAGACCGCCAGCGGCTTCCAGCGGCTGCGCGCCGTCGACCGGCAGGTCGCCGAGGAGGTGCTGCGCGAGGTGATCCGGAACCTCGACGCGCCCGTGGTGGTGCACAGCTGCGCGCCGGACGTCCCGGTCCCGCTGCTGCGCCGCGCCGGGGTGGCCGGGATCTCCCTCGACTTCTCGCTCCTCACCGAGCGCCAGGACGACGACCTCGGCGAGGCCGTGGAGGGCGGCACGACGATCCTCGCCGGTGTCGTCCCCGCCACTGACCAGGCGGTGTCCGACCCTGCCGGTAGTGTCCAGGGTGTCAGGACCTTGTGGCGCAGGCTCGGGTTCGCCCCGGAGCTGCTGGGCCGCCGCGTGCTGGTGACACCGACCTGCGGGCTGGCCGGGGCCTCCCCGGCGTACGCGCGCAGGGCGCTGTCGTCCGCGGTGCGGGCGGCACAGAGCCTGGTGGACAACCCGGAATGAGAGTGCAGGAGGGCTTGCGGTGACGGCTGTCGAGGGCTGGGAGGACGTCCCGGCGGAGGTGCGCGGGCGGCACGCCGAGCTGGCGCAGGAGATCACCGACCACCGGGCCCGGTACTACGAGCAGGACGCGCCGGTCGTCAGCGACGCCGAGTTCGACGCGCTGATGCGGGAGCTGGAGGGGATCGAGGCCGAGCACCCGGCCCTGGTCACCCCGGACTCGCCGACCCAGAAGGTCGGCGGCGCGGCCACCGGGCTGTTCGCCGAGGTCGAGCACCGCGAGCGGCTGCTCAGCCTGGACAACGCGATGGACGACGAGGAGCTGTCCGCCTGGGCCGAGCGGGTCGCCACCGAGCTGCAGGGCATCGACTACCACTACCTGTGCGAGCTCAAGGTGGACGGCCTGGCCGTCAACCTCACCTACGAGAACGGCCAGTTGGTGCAGGCGGCGACGCGCGGCGACGGCCGGGTCGGCGAGGACATCACCCCCAACGTCCGTACCATCAAGGAGATCCCGCACCGGCTCAAGGGCGAGAACATCCCGGAGCTGGTGGAGATCCGCGGCGAGGTCTACTTCCCGACCGAGGAGTTCGACGCGCTCAACGCCTCCTTCGCGGAGGAGAACGAGCGCCGCCGGCAGGAGAACGAGGAGCGCGCCAAGGAGGGCAAGCGGCCCCGGGCGCTGATCCGGCTGTTCATGAACCCCCGCAACGCCGCCGCCGGTTCGCTGCGCCAGAAGGACCCGCATGTCACCGCCTCCCGCCCGCTGCACATGGTGGTGCACGGCATCGGCGCCCGGGTGGGCTTCGACATCGACAACCAGTCGCACGCCTACCGGCTGCTGCACGACTGGGGCCTGCCCACCGCCCGCCACAACCAGGTGGTGAAGACGCTCGCCGAGGTGCGGGCCTTCATCGCGCACTTCGGCGAGCATCGGCACTCGGTCGAGCACGAGATCGACGGCGTCGTGGTGAAGGTGGACGAGATCGCCCTGCAGGGCCGGCTCGGCGCCACCTCCAAGTCCCCGCGCTGGGCGATCGCCTGGAAGTACCCGCCGGAGGAGGTCACCGGGAAGCTGGCCGAGATCAAGGTCGGCATCGGCCGCACCGGCCGGGCCACCCCGTACGCGGTGCTGGCCGAGCCGGTGAAGGTGGCCGGCTCGATGGTGCAGTACGCGACGCTGCACAACCAGGAGGTCGTCAAGGCCAAGGACGTGCTGCTCGGCGACACGATCGTGCTGCGCAAGGCCGGCGACGTCATCCCGGAGATCCTCGGCCCGGTCTACGACCTGCGGGACGGCACCGAGCAGGCCTTCGTGATGCCCTCGCACTGTCCGGAGTGCGACAGCGAGCTGCGGCCGATGGCCGAGGGCGACATCGACCTGCGCTGCCCGAACGCGGAGCGCTGCCCGGCCCAGATCCGGGAGCGGATCGCCTTCCTCGGCGGGCGGCAGTGCCTGGACGTGGAGGGGCTGGGCTACGTCGCGGCCACCGCGCTGACCCAGCCGCTGGAGCCGGCCGAGGCGCCGGTGCGGAACGAGGCCGACATCTTCCGGCTGACGCGGGAGAAGCTGCTGCCGATCAAGGTGCTGGTCCGGGACCCGAAGACCGGCATGCCGAAGCTGGACGACAGGACGGGCAAGGAGAAGGAGGTCTTCTTCTTCGCCACCACCAAGGGCGAGCCGAAGAAGTCGCTCCAGGCCCTGATCGACAACCTGGGCGTGGCGAAGGGGCGGCCGCTGTGGCGGTTCGTCAACGGGCTGTCGATCCGGCACGTCGGTCCGGTCGCCGCGCAGGCGCTGGCCCGGGAGTTCCGCGATCTGA
Organism: Kitasatospora sp. NPDC054768; assembly: GCF_053612025.1. Lineage (NCBI taxonomy): Bacteria > Bacillati > Actinomycetota > Actinomycetes > Kitasatosporales > Streptomycetaceae > Kitasatospora > Kitasatospora sp. NPDC054768. The sequence goes on along the minus strand of NZ_JBSHBN010000169.1, from coordinate 10,094 downwards.
CGAAGATCTTCGAGGCGAGCGAGGAGCAGCTGGCGGCCGTCGAGGGGGTCGGCCCGACCATCGCCCGCTCGATCCGGGAGTGGTACGCGGAGGAGTGGCACCAGGAGATCCTCCGGAACTGGGAGGCGGACGGCGTCCGCTTCACCGAGGAGTTCGCGGACGAGGAGGAGGCGGAGCGCCCGCTGGAGGGCCTGACCGTGGTGGTGACCGGCACGCTGGCCGGCCACACCCGGGACGGTGCCAAGGAGGCGCTGACCTCGCGTGGAGCGAAAGTGACCGGTTCGGTTTCGAAAAAGACCGATTTTGTGGTCGCTGGTGACAACCCTGGGTCCAAGTACGACAAGGCTGTTCAGCTCGGCCTGCCGGTCCTGGACGACGCCGGGTTCGCCGTCCTGCTCGCCGACGGGCCGTCCGCCGCCCGTGCCCACCTGGGGCTTCCGGAGCCGGAGGAGGCCGGGGAGGCGAAGAAGGAGCCCGTCGAGGACTGACCCGGAGCGGACCCGAGCGGTCGGTGACCGGATCGGTGTTGTTATCGTCCTGATGCAACGTCACCGGGTGCCGCACAGTGAAAGCGGGCATTGTGTCACTGTGCGGCACCCGAGAGCGGTGGCGCGTTTCCGGTTGTCCGAAAGTCTGCCCACCGGGTGGACCCCGGCATACCCTGGAGCGCAACAGAGTGTCAGCAGGGGTGGGGGCACCGGCTGGGCCGGTGTTCCGCGGGGTCGCTCCATGCCCGGCAGCTGTCGGTACCGGCACGGTGCCTCACCGTAAGGCGGCCCGACGGGGCGGGCCCGACGGAGGACAGGGCTTATGGATCGTACGACCGGCGGTGCGCCCACACGCCCGCCGCAGGGGGTGGCGGGTGCGGTCCTGCTGCTCGGCGTGCTGCTGGCCGGAGCCGCGCCGCTCATCCCGCTGGCCGTCCTGGTCTACCGGTACGAACCCGAGTTGCTGCCGCTGTTCGCCGTGCCCCTGGCGGTGCTGGTGGCGGCCTGGCGGATCGCCCGGGACCGCGCCCGCGACCAACTGACCGACCCGCTGACGGATCTGCCCAACCGTCAGGCCCTGCTTTTGGCTGCCCAGGAGGCGATCGCGGAGTGTGGTCAGGGCTACAGCGTCGGTCTCATCCTGCTCGACCTCGATCGCTTCCGATCACTCAACGACACACTAGGTCATACGGCCGGTGACCGGCTGCTGGTTCACATCGCCCGCCGACTGCACCGGGCCCTGCGCTCCGGCGGACCGGCCGGCAGCGCCACCCGGGAGTCCATCGACGACGTCTTCGCCGGCCTGCCCCGGCACTACCGCCGAGGCCGCCCGATGGTGGCCCGGATGGGCGGCGACGAGTTCGCCGTCCTGCTGCCCGGCATCAACTGCCCGGACAGCCTGGAGCGGGTCGCCAAGGCGCTGATCGCCGAACTGGCCGCCCCGATCCGGCTGGACGGGCTGCTGCTCGTCCTGGAGGCCAGCGGCGGCGTCTGCGTCTACCCGCAGCACGCCCAGGACGCCGAGGCCCTGCTGCGCCGGGCCGACGTCGCGATGGGCCACGCCCAGCGCGGACACTGCGGCGTCGCCCAGTACGACGAGACCCAGGACGCCGACACGCCGTACCGGATCGGGCTGTTGGGGGACCTGCGCCGGGCACTGGAGACCGGCGAGGTGCAGCTGCACTACCAGCCGAAGGTGGCCTTCGACGGCCGGGTGGTCGGCCTGGAGGCCCTGCTGCGCTGGGAGCGCCCCGGCCAGGGGAAGGTCCCGCCGGACGAGTTCGTCGGGCTCGCCGAATCCAGCGGCCTGATGCCCCGGCTCACCGACTACGTGCTGGAGGCGGCCGTCGGCCAGCTCGCGTACTGGCGCGACCAGGGCCTCCAGGTGCAGGTCGCGGTCAACGTCTCGCCGCGCGACGTGCTCAACCCCGGCTTCGCCCAGCGGGTCGCCGGCCACCTCGTGCGCCACCAGGTGCCGGCCCACGCGCTCCAGCTGGAGATCACCGAGCGGCTGCTGCTGGACGACTCCCGGCGGGCCGCCGACACCCTGGCCGAGCTGCGCGGCTACGGCGTCGGGATGTCCCTGGACGACTTCGGCACCGGGCACTCCTCGCTGGTGCGGCTGCGCAGCCTGCCGGTCGGCGAGCTGAAGATCGACCGCTCCTTCGTCTCCCGGATGGTCGCCGACGACCACGACGCGGCGGTGGTCCGCTGCTCGGTGGAGCTCGCCCACTCGCTGGGCCTGACCGTGGTCGCCGAGGGCGTCGAGGACGACGAGACCTGGGAGCGGCTGCACTGCATGGGCGTGGACGCCGTCCAGGGCTGGCTGGTGTCGGCCGCGCTGCCGGCCGAGCAGGCCACCGCCTGGCTGCGGGTGCACCGCACCGGCGCCCCGCCGGTGGAGCGGCTCGGCCTGCCGCCCCAGCTGCCCGCGGGCTTCCCGTCGGTCCCGAACGCCAAGCCGATCGCCCCGCCGGCCAGGCCGCCGGTGCTGCCGCCGACACTCCCGCCGGTCCGGCCGCCGGTCATCCCGCCCACGCTGCCGCCGGTGGCCCAGGTGGTGCAGGCCGCGCACCGGGAGATCAAACCGCAGGGCTGGGCCCGCACCCGGCCGCAGTAGCCCGCCGGAGGTCGCGGTCCGGCCCCGGGGAGGGCCGGTGACGGGCGCCGCGGCTCACTCGTTGGCCGGGGCGGGGGACGGGCCCCATAGGATGGGGTCCAAAGACCACGAGGACGGAGCGCCGGAACCGGCTGCTCCTGCCCGGGCCCGGCACCGCCCGCAAGGCACAGCCGGGTCTCACCAGAACTCACCCTGAGGATCGCTGCATGCCTGGCATCACGCGCGAGGAGGTCGCCCACCTCGCCCGGCTGTCGCGTCTTGAGCTGAAGCCCGAAGAGCTGGACCACTTCGCCGAGCAGCTCGACGTGATCATCGGCGCGGTCGCCCGCGTTTCCGAGGTCGCCGGACAGGACGTCCCGCCGACCTCCCACCCGCTGCCGCTGACCAACGTCATGCGTGCGGACGAGGTCCGGCCGTCGCTCACCCCGGAGCAGGCGCTGTCCGGCGCCCCCGCCGCCGAGGAGCAGCGTTTCCGTGTGCCGCAGATCCTCGGGGAGGACTGACCGAGATGACCGAGCTGATTCCCACTCCCATCATCAAGTGGACCGCCGCCGAGACCGCGGGCGCCATCGCCAAGGGCGAGGTGTCCGCCATCGAGGTCGCGCAGGCCCACCTGGACCGCATCGACGCCGTCGACAAGAAGGTCAACGCCTTCCTGCACGTCGACACCGAGGGCGCGCTGGCCGCGGCCAGGGCCGTCGACGAGAAGCGCGCCAAGGGCGAGGAGCTGGGCCCGCTGGCCGGCGTCCCGCTCGCGCTCAAGGACGTCTTCACCACCAAGGGCATCCCGACCACCTGTGGCTCGAAGATGCTCGAAGGCTGGATCCCGCCGTACGACGCCACGCTGACCAGCCGTCTCAAGGACGCCGGCGTGGTCATCCTCGGCAAGACCAACATGGACGAGTTCGCGATGGGCTCCTCCACCGAGAACTCCGCGTACGGCGTGACCGGCAACCCGTGGGACCTCTCCCGCATCCCCGGCGGCTCCGGCGGCGGTTCGGCCGCCGCGCTGGCCGCCTTCGAGGCCCCGCTGGCGATCGGCACCGACACCGGCGGCTCGATCCGCCAGCCCGGCGCCGTCACCGGCACCGTCGGCGTCAAGCCGACCTACGGCTCGGTGTCCCGCTACGGCCTGGTCGCGTTCTCCAGCAGCCTGGACCAGGGCGGGCCGTGCGCCCGCACCGTGCTGGACGCGGCCCTGCTGCACGAGGCCATCGCCGGGCACGACCCGCTGGACTCCACCTCGATCGACGCGCCGGTGCCGGCCGTGGTCGAGGCAGCGCGGATGCGCGACATCCGCGGCATGCGGATCGGCGTCGTCAAGGAGTTCGCCGGCGAGGGCTACCAGGCCGGCGTGATGCAGCGCTTCAACGAGTCGGTGGAGCTGCTGCGCGAGCTGGGCGCCGAGGTCGTCGAGGTCTCCTGCCCGTCCTTCACCCTGGCGCTGCCGGCGTACTACCTGATCGCGCCGTCGGAGTGCTCCTCCAACCTGGCCCGCTTCGACGCGATGCGCTACGGCCTGCGGGTCGGCGACGACGGCTCGCGCTCGGCCGAGGAGGTCACCTCGCTGACCCGCGAGGCCGGCTTCGGCGACGAGGTCAAGCGCCGCATCATCCTGGGCACCTACGCGCTGTCCTCGGGCTACTACGACGCCTACTACGGCTCGGCCCAGAAGGTCCGCACGCTCATCTCGCGCGACTTCGACGCGGCCTTCGCGGGCGTGGACGTCCTGGTCTCGCCGACCACGCCGACCACCGCCTTCCCGATCGGCGAGCGCGCCGACGACCCGATGGCGATGTACCTGGCCGACCTGTGCACGATTCCGTCGAACCTGGCGGGCAACGCGGCCATGTCGCTGCCGGTCGGCCTGGCCCCGGAGGACAATCTCCCGGTCGGCCTCCAGATCATCGCACCCGCGATGGCGGACGACCGCCTGTACCGCGTGGGCGGCGCCGTCGAGGCCGCACTCAACGACAAGTGGGGGCACACCCTGCTGGAGGAGGCACCGGCACTGTGAGCAAGATCGAGAAGACCAAGGGCTCCGGCTCCCTGAAGGGCTTCAAGCACTCCAAGCCCGGTCTGTGGCTGTCCATCGGCACCAGCGCGTTCGGTGCGATCTCCGTGGCCAAGGACGTCCGCAAGGCCCGCGAGGAGAGCGACACCCTCAAGCTGGTCAACGCCCTGGTCGGCGCCGCCGCGCTGGTCACCGGCACCGCCCTGCTGGTGCGCGAGCTGCGCCGGCTGGGCTCCGACGACGTGCTGCTGGGCTGAGCTGAGCTAAGCGCCCTGGCCCGGCCCCCGCGCGACGCGGTGGCCGGGCCCGTACCTCCCAAGCTTCAAGTGAGAAGGGACGCTGTGAGCGTCATGAACCTGGTCTCCTACGAGGACGCTCTCGCGTCGTACGACCCGGTGATGGGCCTTGAGGTCCACGTCGAGCTGGGCACCAAGACCAAGATGTTCTGCGGTTGCTCGACCGAGCTGGGTGCCGAGCCGAACAGCCAGACCTGCCCGACCTGCCTGGGCCTGCCGGGTTCGCTGCCGGTGGTCAACGCGGTCGGCGTGGAGTCGGCCGTCAAGATCGGCCTGGCGCTGAACTGCGAGATCGCCGAGTGGTGCCGGTTCGCGCGGAAGAACTACTTCTACCCGGACATGCCCAAGAACTTCCAGACCTCGCAGTACGACGAGCCGATCGCCTTCAACGGCTACCTCGACGTGCAGCTGGAGGACGGCTCGACCTTCCGGGTGGAGATCGAGCGCGCCCACATGGAGGAGGACACCGGCAAGTCCAGCCACGTCGGCGGGGCCACCGGTCGCATCCACGGCGCCACCCACTCGCTGCTCGACTACAACCGGGCCGGCATCCCGCTGATCGAGATCGTCACCAAGCCGATCGTCGGCGCCGGCGAGCGCGCCCCCGAGGTCGCCAAGGCGTACGTCGCCGAGCTGCGCGAGGTGATCCGTTCGCTCGACGTCTCCGAGGCCCGGATGGACAAGGGCCAGATGCGCTGCGACGTCAACCTGTCGCTGCGCCCGAACGGCACCGAGACCTTCGGCACCCGCTCGGAGACCAAGAACGTCAACTCGCTGCGCAGCGTGGAGCGGGCCGCCCGGTTCGAGATCCAGCGGCACGCCACCGTGCTGACCGACGGCGGCACCATCGTCCAGGAGACCCGCCACTTCCACGAGGAGAACGGCTCCACCACCTCGGGCCGGATCAAGGACAACGCCGAGGACTACCGCTACTTCCCCGAGCCGGACCTGGTGCCGGTGGCCCCCGCCCGCGAGTGGGTCGAGGAGCTGCGCGCCGGTCTGCCCGAGCTGCCGCGGGTGCGCCGTGCCCGGCTGCAGGCGGAGTGGGGCCTGTCGGACAAGGACATGCAGTCGGTGCTCAACGCCGGTGCGGTGGGGCCGATCCAGGAGACCATCGCGGCCGGTGCCCCGGCCGACCAGGCCCGCAAGTGGTGGATGGGCGAGCTGGCCCGTCGCGCCAACGAGACCGGCACCGAGCTGAGCGAGCAGCCGATCACCCCGGCGCAGGTCGCCCGGGTCGCCGCGCTGGTCGCCGAGGGCAAGCTCAACGACAAGCTGGCCCGCCAGGTCATCGAGGGCGTGCTGGCCGGCGAGGGCGAGCCGGACGAGATCGTCGAGAAGCGCGGCCTGGCCGTGGTCTCGGACGACTCCGCGCTGGGTGCCGCCGTGGACCAGGCCATCGCCGAGAACGAGGCGATCGCCGCCAAGATCCGCGACGGCAAGGTCCAGGCCGTGGGCGCGCTGGTCGGCGCGGTCATGAAGGCCACCCGCGGCCAGGCCGACGCCGCCCGCGTGAAGGACCTGATCTTGGAGAAGCTGGGTGCGGCCTAGGCTGTGGACCCTGCCTTCCTAAGGCATCTAAGGCATCTAAGGCCCTCTAAGTAAGGCCTAAGGCCCCGTCTCACCTATGTATCTGGGTGAGGCGGGGCCTTAAACCGTTTTTGGCGACCGATCTAAGGCATCCGGGCCCCGGAAGATGCGGCACGCTCCCGATGCGGCACCCCCCACTGGCGGAGGAAGCTCTTACCTGTCAGCAAGACGGAGTGGAAAACCCGAGGGGGAACCGGAAATGATCGAGTACCAGACCTTCCAGCAACAGGCCCACGAGCTCGTGGCCCGCGCCGAGCACGAGCGCCTGGTGCGCGAGGCCAAGGAGGCCCGCCGACTGCGGCAGCGTCCGGTGGCCGCCCGCTTCCAGCGGCGCCCCGTGCGTCGGCCCGAATGCTGACGGTGCGGCACCACGGCGGTGCCGAAGGAGCTCCGGAGGGGGAGACGCTCACCAGCGTCTCCCCCTCCGGGCATTCGGGTCCTTCGACCCGTTCGCCAGGGGAGATAACCCCTCGGCCGGGCCCCACCGGCTATGGCATGCTCGCCTCCATGCAGCAGACATCGGTCAGCCCCGTCTTCGTCGGCCGCGGCAGCGAGATCACCGAGCTGACCGACGCGCTGCGCCGCGCCGGCACCGGCAGCCCGCAGGCCATCCTGATCGGCGGGGAGGCGGGGGTCGGCAAGACCCGGCTGCTGGAGGAGTTCCTGGAGCGGGCGGCCGCCCGCGGGGCGGTCACCTCGCTCGGCAGTTGTCTGGAGGTCGGCGCCGAGGGCCTGCCGTACGCGCCGCTGGCCGCCGCGCTGCGCCGGCTGCACCGCTCGCTGGGCCCCGAACTGGAGGCCGCCGCGGCCGGCAGCGAGAGCCACCTCGCCCTGCTGCTCTCCGAGTTCGGCGAGGTGGACGGCGAACCCAACGACGAGTACAGCCGGGCCCGGCTGTTCGAGCACACCGCGAGGCTGTTCGAGCGGCTCGGCGCGGAGCGTACCCTCGTCCTCGCCGTCGAGGACCTGCACTGGTCCGACCGCTCCACCCGTGAGCTGCTCGCCTTCCTGGTGCGCACCCTGCACCGGTCCCGGGTGCTGCTGGTCGCCACCTACCGCACCGACGACCTGCACCGCCGGCACCCGCTGCGCCCCTTCCTCGCCGAGCTCGAACGGCTGCGCACCGTCCAGCGGCTGGAGCTGGCGCGGTTCGACCGCCGCGAGGTGGCCGCCCAGCTGGCCGGCATCCTCGGCACCACCGTCCCCGACCGCCAGCTGGTGGACCGCATCCACCGCCGCTCGGAGGGGAACCCGTTCTTCGTCGAAGAGCTGGCCACCGCCTTCGAGGACGGCTGCGGAGCCGGGCTGACCGACTCGCTGCGGGACATCCTGCTGGTGCGGGTCGAGGGCCTGGACGAGGAGGCCCAGCGGGTGGTGCGGATCGCCGCCGAGGGCGGCTCGCACGTCGAACACGCCCTGCTGGCCGCCGTCCTGGACGACGACGAGGAGGCGCTGATCGAGGCGCTGCGGGCGGCCGTCGGCGCCAACATCCTGCGTCCGGACAGCGAGGGCGAGGGCTACCGGTTCCGCCACGCGCTGGTCCGCGAGGCGGTCTCGGACGACCTGCTGCCCGGCGAACGGCACCGGATCAACCGCAAGTTCGCGCTCGTCGTGGAGGCCCAGCCGCAGCTCGTCCCGGGCGACGCGCTGGCCGCCCGGCTGGCCAACTACTGGTACCACGCGCACGATCCGGCCCGCGCCCTGCCGACGGCCCTGGACGCCGCCCGCGCGGCCCGCCGCCGCAACGCCTTCGCCGAGCAGCTCGGGATGCTGGAACGGGCCCTGGAGCTGTGGGACCTGGTCTCCGAGGAGGTGCTGGCGCACACCCTGCGCCCGTACGACTGGGCCGAGACCTACCCGCCGGGCTCCTGCGACCACAGCGCCGCGGACGAGGACTGCGACCGGATCCAGCTGGTCGACGTGCTGGCCGAGGCGGTGGTCGCGGCCCGGCGCTGCGGCGACCGGGAGCGCGGCCTGAGCCTGGCCAAGCGCGGGCTGCGGCTGGTCGACGAGGCGGAGCACCCGGTGCGCGCGGCCTGGTTCCGGATCAACCGGGCCCGGATGCTGGGCAGCCTGCGCCGCTCCGGCGACGAGGAGGAGATCGCGAACGCGCTGCGGCTGGTGGAGCACCTGCCGCCGACCGCGGTCCAGGCCGAGGTGCTCGCGCTCGGCGCCGGGACGGCGATGCTCAAGAAGCCGACCGCGGAGGCGATCGAGCTGGCCGAGCGGGCGATCCGGATCGCCGAGGAGGTGGGCGCCCACTCGGTCGAGGTGCACGCCCGGATGACCCTCGGCGGCCTGCGCTACGACGTGCACGGCGACGCCGAGGGCGGGCTCGCCGAGCTCGCCGGGGCGGTCGAACGGGCCCGCCGGCTGGGCGTGCCCGACCTGCTGCTGCGCGGCATCAACAACCTGGCCAGCATGCAGCGCGGACTGGGACACCCCGAGGACGCGGTCCGACTGGCCCGGGAGGGCCTGGAGTTCGCGGACGGCAACGGCCTGCTGCGCAACATCGGCGCCATCCTGACCGGCAACCTGGTCGAGGCGCTGACCGACCTCGGGCGGGTCCGGGAGGCCGCCGAGGTGCTGGCCGGCTACGAGGCGGCCAGCCCGACCGGCACCCACGCCGAGTTCCTGGACCGGATGCGCGGCGAACTCGCCCTGCTCAAGGGGGACCTGGCCACCGCGGGGACCATGCTGGCGCAGGCCCGGGCGGCCAACCGGGTCGGCCAGGTCCAGCACAGCGTGCCGATCAGCCGGCTGGCGGTGCGGCTCGCGGCGCTCGGCGGCCGGCCGCTGGAGGCCCGGGCCGAAGCGCTCGCCGTGCTGGAGGAGGACGGCCGGCTCGGTCACGAGTCCGACGTCTACCCGCTGCTGGCCGAGGCCGCGACGGTGGAGGCGGACAGCCGGGGCCTGCCGCAGGCCGGGGCGGGCCGGCCGGGGGCGCTGGCCGCGATCGCGGCGGCCGCCGCCGAGCTGCGTCCCCGGGCCCCGCTGCACCACGGCTGGGCCCGGCTGCTGGAGGCCGAACTGGCCCGCGCCGAGGGGGCGGACACTCCGGAGGTCTGGGCCGCCGCGGTCGAGGCGCTGCGGCCGACCGGCCTGCCGTACCCGCTGGCACAGGCCCTGCTGCGGGCCGGCGAGGCCGAGGTACAGGCCGGCCGGCGCGAGGCCGGCGCCGAACTGCTGCGCGAGGCGGCCGAACTGGCGGCCGTCCGGGACGACCGGCTGCTCGGCGGGCAGATCGCCGCGCTGGCCGAGCGGGCCGGGCTGAGCCTCGCCCCGGCCGAGCGGTCGGCCGCGGTGCCGGCCCAGGCCGCCGGGGACTCCTTCAACCTCACCCCCCGTGAGCGGGACGTGCTCCGCCTGCTCGCGCGCGGCTGGACCAACCGGCAGATCGCCGAGGAGCTGTACATCTCTCCGAAGACCGCGAGCGTGCACGTGTCCAACATCCTCGGCAAGCTCGCGGTCGGCGGCCGGGGCGAGGCGGCCGCACTGGCGCACCGGCTGCGGCTGTTCCCGGACGATCTGGCCTCCTCGGGCCGCTGAGCAGGGCCCCACGGCGGCCCCGGACCGGTTCCGACCGG